>DSDB01000324.1 GCA_011057845.1 Phycisphaerales bacterium
GCCTCGTATTGCGCCATGATGTCTCTGTAGCGCCCGGCCGCGTCGGCATCGCCGCCGGCCTGGTGTATGATCCGGCAGCAGTCATCGGCGGTCAGCGAGCCGGGCACTCTGTCAAAGCGGTCCCCGATGTACTGCCGCATGGCCTCGACCATCTGCGCCGGTCGCTCGGACCCGGAGGCGGCCAAGACGGTCTTGAGCCTTCGGGCGACGACGACGCGGGCTTTGCGGCGGCGGGCGGCGGCCTGCTTGCGCGGGTCGTTTCGGCCCAGCGCCCTTGCGCCGGCGCTGGCCAACAGCGCAATCAGGGGACCTGCCCAGAGCAAGCCGTAGGCCGGGCTGACAAGCGCGGCCAGCGGCGAGAAGGTGCGGTCGACCAGGCAGTCCGGGTCTTCATAGTTGGCGCTGATGCCCTGGCGGATGACCTCAACCTCCTTGCTGAGGGTAACGGACTGGCGACCTTCGATATCGGCCCCGGTGAGAATGCGGGTTTGGGCAACTTCGAGGGGGATCGGCTTGGTTCTGGCAATGGCATATTGACCCTTCGTCGGGCTGAAGTACGGCAGTTCGATGGAGGGAATCTCCGTGACGGAATCGTTGTTGGCCCGCAGGGTTTGCGTGAAGACCTTGAAGCCATTTTCGACGACGGGGGAGGCCTGCTGTTCAGGTATCTTGAAGTTCCTGGCCAGATCGGGAATGGCGGATAGGTCCGGCCACTGGACCGGCTTGAGAAAACCACCGGCTACCTTGATACACAAAGTAATGGGGTCGCCAATGTTGACCTTCGTAACCGAAGCCTCGGCCATGATTTCGTAATCGCCCACAAGTCCATAAAAGCCGGCGGGTCTATTCTCGGCGGGCAGGGGTCTGACGGTCAGACTGCTCGGCTGAGAGCGGACCTGGAATCGTTTGTACTGCGTCTGCGAGCCAAAGAAGCTGAAATCATCGAAGAAGGGGTCACGCGAACGGGTGCGGCCGACGGCCATGTCGGTCGAAACAGTAACCGGCTCAATGGCAAAGGTCCCCGGTCTTTGCGGAAGGAGGATGTTTCGCAGCGTAAACAGCTCCGCCCGGCGGCCCTTATGGACGGTGGTCTGCTGGGTGACGATCATTGTGACGCCGGGGGCCAGTTCCGATTGGCTAGCGCCGGCCGGGATGGTATCGGGCATCTCAAGGCGGAAGGCATCGTTCGCCAGGACAGGGATATTG
This sequence comes from Phycisphaerales bacterium, assembly GCA_011057845.1. Taxonomy (GTDB): domain Bacteria; phylum Planctomycetota; class Phycisphaerae; order Sedimentisphaerales; family Anaerobacaceae; genus UBA2266. The sequence continues at coordinate 1,207 of DSDB01000324.1, forward strand.
AACTGCGAATTGCGTATGTCCTGACCGACGAAGAAGCGGACCGCCAGCTCCACCGGCTGGCCCACATAGCACTGTGAAGGCGTCACGGCAATCTCGACATCAAGCAAGTCGGTCGTGCCCGGCTCAGCGATGTTCAGGGTGACAGGCTCGGTGCGATAGATCCTGCCCTGGATGACAACGGAAACGCTCGGCAGCGTGATACGCCCGGCAACCGGAGCGGTCAGCAGGTATGTCATGGCGATACGTTCGATAACCTGCGTTGATGAGCGGCCATTGATGATCTGTGTAACGGTCCGAGAGAGGTCCTGCATGCCGGCGCTGCGGGGATTCCATGGGTTCAACGGGGCGGTGTCCACCTGGCCGGCCTGGCGGGCCCCGTCGATGATGATGTGATACTGGAAGTCCTCCCCGGCGTAAATATCCCGGGAGGTGTCAACCTGGGCGGTTACGCGCACACTATCGCCGCCGGCGCCAAAGGCCGATACACAGCTCAACCCGAGGACGACAAGTGTCAGCGACATTCGCATATCACCAGTCCTTGTCCACCTTCTGATATCGCGGTCTCTGCATCATCTGGCGTTGTTCTTTCTGCTTCTGTTCGCGGTCGAGGATTTCCTGGGCGGTGGCGTCAGGGGCGGTCTGTTGCTGGGGTGGCTGCTGAGGCTCGTTAGGCTCGGCCGGCTCGTTGGGTTCCGACGCCTGCTGTGGCTGCGGCTGTTGTTGTGGGTCGCCCTGTTGGTCCTGCTGCGGCTGCTGGTCGCTCTGAGAGAGGGCTTCAAGGGCCTTCGCAATGTGCTCGGCGGCCTTCTCCTCCGATTGTTGAGCCGCAGACCCTGCGGATTGGCCGAGCTGGGATTCGGCCGTCTTCTGACTGTCGGTCGCCTGGGCCAGTTCCTCCGCGGCCTGTCGCACCTGCGGCGGCTGGGGTTGGTTGGGGTCCTGCTGCTGCAATTGGGCGGCCACCTGCTCGGTTTCGCGGCGGATGTCGGATTGCTCGGCCCGCTGATCCGTGTATTGCTGGGCGGCCTGGTTGGGGTCGAGTTGACGTTGCTGGACAGCGGCGGCCGTGTCTCTTGTCTTCTGCGCGAGGCTCTCCTGTCTTTCGAGCAGTTCCTTGAGCTTCTCGGCAAGCTGCTGTTGCTGTTGCTGCTGCTGTTGCTGCTTGTTGATCCGGTCGATGATGTCCTTGATGACCAGACGGGCGACTTCGATATTACGGGCGGCTTTGGCGTTATCTCTCTCCACGTCGAGAACCTGCCGCCAATAGCCAATGGCGGTCTGAAGGTTGTCGAGAGCCTTCTGCAGGTCCGAATCGCGTTGCTTCATGCCTCGTGTGAAGAAACAGTTGCCAAGGTTATAACGGGCGCGTGTAACCAGCGGCATGTCGCGGCTCTCGCCCGCGACGCGGCGGAAGCCGTCGACGGCCTTGTCAAGGTCGTCGAGGCAGTAGTAGCTATTGGCCTGATTGAACAGCGCCTCCATCGAGCTAGGATTTTCGACGAGGGCCTGTTCATACCGGGAAATCGCCCCGGCGTAGTTGCCGGCGGCGTAAAGGCTGTTGCCCTGTTGGACAAGGCTCCGCAGCGACCGGGCGCCGACGGATAGAGCCGCTGGTAGAACCAGTAAGAGGATCAGGATTTCATGCTTTCTTGCGTTCACTGATGAATGCCTCGGCGGTCAGGAGAATCAGGGCCAGAGCTACGAAGACCTGGAATTTCTCATCGTATTTCATCATGGTGGCGGATTCAAGCTCACGCTTGGCCGCGGTGGCGATCATGTCGGCGTAGATTTCATTGAGGCCGAAGGTCTCGCCCGGCCGGACGGCGAGGAACCGTCCGCCTTCGGTGGCGTAGACGACCTGCCGGAGGGTATCGGCGTCCAGTTTGGTCCAGACCTCCTGGCCGTTGTACGTCAGAAAGGTCGTGCGGCCCCGCTCGTCGGTGATGGGGATGCGGGAGCCCTCGTTCTCATCGCCCAGGCCGATAGCGATGATACGGATACCCTGCTCGGCGGCTTTCTCAGCGGCCTGGACGGGGAAGCTGTCGTGGTCCTCGCCGTCGGTGATGAGGATGATGTCCTTGTACTGGCGGCTGGCCGTATCGAAGACCTCTTCGGCGGCCTTGCGGATGGCATCGCCGATCATCGTGCCGCCTCGGGAGGTGCTCTCGGTGGAGATGTCGGCCAGGGCCATACGGACGAAGGCATAGTCCTGAGTCAGGGGGCACTTGACGGAGCTGTTGCCGGCGAATGTGACGATGGCGATGCGGTCGCCCTGGAGGGATTCGAGCAGGTCGCCGATGGCCAGCTTGCTGCGTTCGAGGCGGTTGGGCTTGATGTCTTCGGCGAGCATGGAGCGGGAGGTGTCCAGGAGAATGGCAATATCGCGGCCGCGGCGGCGGATCTCCTGCGGCTGCGGGTTCCACCGGGGTTCGGTCTGGGCGATCACAACGGCGATGAAGGCGCCCACCAGCAGACAGGCCTTGGCAATCTGCCTGCAGAGGCTGACCGAGACGTTGATCTTACGGAGCATCTCATGGCTGGCCAGGATTCGCAGGGCGCGGGCCTTCCTCCAGAAGAGCCAGACGTATGCCGGGACCAGCAGGACCGGCACGGCAAAAAGCAGCCATAATGCGTTGTAATTGCCCAGGTTCATGGTATCTTTCTAAAGACGGTGCAGCCGGCGAGTATCTCCAGGGCCAGCACGCTCAGGGCCGCAAGGGTCCACGGACCGAAGCGTTCGTGGTATTGGGCGTACTGAACAGACTTGACCTGTGTCTTCTCCAACCGGTCGATTTCACGAACGATGGCACGCAGGGCCTCGGCGTCGTCGGCGCGGCGATAGAACCCGCCGGTATTCTCGGCAATGGCCTTGAGCAACGGCTCGTCGAGGTCATCCTGCGTGGGCATCTTGAAGGCGCCGAGAGGGGTCTGGACCGTGGTGAAGGCCTGGGCCGAGCCGATACCGACGGTGTAGATGGTGATGCCCCAGTCCTTGGCGAGCTGGGCGGCGGCGAGAGGATCGTACTGGCCCATGTTGTTGCGGCCGTCGGTCAGCAGAATCATCACCTTGCTCTTGATAGTGAAACTATCGGCGGTGGCGTCCTGGCCGGACAGTCGCACATTGCGCCGCTGAATCTCCTCTTCGGCCTTCTTGAGACGGGCCGCCGCCAGCGCAATGGCGTCCCCGATGGCGGTGCCGTCTTCATTTCGCAGCTTGACAAGCTCCGTGCGTTTGAGGAATTCGAGCAGGACATTATGGCCGTGGACCAGCGGGCAGATCGTATCGGCGTACCGAGCAAAAGTAATCAGCCCGATGAGGTCGCCGGGGCGGCCCTTGAGTTGGCGGCCGTCGCCCTGTACGAAGTCGGCGAGGACCTTCTTGACGACCTCAAGGCGGTTGAGGTTCTCGCCGCGATAGTCCATCTCGGCCTGCATACTGCCGGAGCGGTCGACGACGGCCTCAATGGCGATGCCCTCGGTGGACACCTCCGAGAGCACTGTGCCCTTGCGGGGACGGGCCAGGGCCACAATCAGCAGACCGATGCAGAGCAGGCGCAACACCACAATCACCGGACGCAGCCGCAAACGCCACGAGACCGGACTGCTCTTGAGGCGGGCCACACTCGAGAAACTGATGGCCGCTGTGGACTTACGGCGCAGCATAAGGTACGCAAGGGCCGGCAACACCAGCAACAACAGCAGCAGCACGTATGGCGAGTGAAACTCCATCTAGGCCACCTCCGCTTGACGGCCAGGCCCTGCGTCGATACGGTCAGTGACATCAATCCGGCGCTCGTTGGATTGAGTCTGCTCGATGAACTGCCGGACGAGGTCGAAGGTGCGTTGAATCTGTTCAGCTGTCGGCTGGTGGCGGGCGAACTTGACAAGGTCGCAGTGGGTGAGAAACTCCTCCAGGCAGGCCTTGTGGGATGGGGCCAAGGCATCGGTGCTTCTCAACTCGGCGAGGAATTCTTCGGTGGTGCGTTCAGGCGCTCGCAGGTCGAAGCGGTCCTCGATGTAGTGTCGGAGTATGCCGCTGATGCGTTCGTAGAACTCCTTGATGCGGCCGGACTCGACGAGTTTCTCGGCAACGAGGCGGCGTAGATGGGCGTAGGCGACCTCGTGGGCGGGCTTGACGATTCGGACCCGGGCCGCGACCTTCTTCTTTCGCCGCAGTACAAAGGCAACGCCCGCGGCAATCAACACAACGCCGCCGAACAGCCATGCCCATGCGTAGGACGGCGGCTTGGGAACCTCGACCGGCCCCTCGATGTCGGCGATCACCAGCTCGTCCCGCTGGGGATCGAGCAGCGACGTGACCTTGATGTCAATGGGCTCGGTGGCCAGTTCGTATGTCTTGTCAGGATCGTTGACATCGTGGAACCGGAAGGCGAAGGCGGGGATGGCGTACTCGCCGGACAGGAAAGGTTCAAGCCGGTAGCGATACGTGCGGACGACACGGCCATCATCGTCGAGGCGGTTCTCCGGGCGCCGCCAATCGACGATACCGAAGTCCTGAAGTATCTCATTGACTGTGGGAAACTCCACTTCATAGGCGGGCTCCGCGGCCGCTTGAAGCTCGATCGTAATGGTCTCGGCGAGAGTGATTTCAGTCTTTTCGAGGCGGACGTATACCGTAAGCGGGCCTCGTTCGTAGGCTTTGTCGACTTCGTAGCTGACAGAACCAGGACCGCCGGGCGAGTCCTTCCCACAGCCGCCGGCCAGGCAAACCAGCAGGGCCAGCGGACTAAATACCAGGACGAGTTGACTGCGATTGGTTCTCATA
>DSDB01000135.1 GCA_011057845.1 Phycisphaerales bacterium
AAGCCGACGCTGACGGTTGAGGAGGGGCGGGCCCTGGTTGAGACGATGGAGCGATACAACCGGGTCTTTCAGTGGTCCACGGAGGACCGGGCGGTCGATGTGTATCATCGGATGTGCGAGCTGGTTCGCAACGGTCGGATCGGCAAGGTCCATACGATCCGGGTGGAGTTGCCGGCCGGGCCGGATTCGCCCGGCAATCCCGAACCGCAGCCGATCCCGGAAGGATTTGACTATGATATGTGGCTGGGACCGGCCCCGTGGGCGCCCTATACGAGGGACCGGATTCACTGGAACTTCCGGTGGATCTGGGACTACTCCGGGGGGATGTTGACGGACTGGGGGGCCCACCTGCTCGACGGGGCCCAGTGGGGCAACAACACCGAGCATACCGGCCCGGTCGAGGTCGAGGGCAAGGGCAAGTTCCACGCCGGCGGCCTCTGGGATACGGCTTATGAGTACCATTTGGAGTACAAGTACGCCGACGGCGTCAGGCTGATTATTACCAGCGGCAACCCGAGCCTGCGGTTCGAGGGCGATAAGGGCTGGGTAGGCAACCGCGGCTGGCGGGCCCCTCTGGAGGCCGAGCCGGCGTCGATTCTGACCAGCGTGATTGGGCCCGATGAGGTGCGCCTGTTCACCGAACCCAGAGGCGAACAGCGGAACTTCCTCGATTGCGTCAAGAGCCGGAAGGCCTGCTATTTCCCGCCGGAAACGGGCCAGCGATGCTTCACCATCGCCCATATCGGCAACATCTCCATGCGGCTGGGGCAGAAGTTGCGCTGGGACCCGCGGGCCGAGCGGTTCGTCGACAACGACCCGGCGAACCGGATGCTCGGCCGGGCGATGCGCAGCCCGTGGACGCTTTAGAAATTGTCTCGAAACTGGAATCCAATTTGTCATACTGAGCGAAGCGAAGCATCCGGGCCTCGACTAAGCATCACAAGCCCGCGGCTGAGATGCTTCGCTTCGCTCGGAATGACATTTGTTGGATGTGACTTGCACTAACGGTCGGAAAATGGATATGGCAAGGTTGAACAGAACGACGATTGTGGCGGCGTGGGTCTTTGCGGCGATCTATGGTATGTGCCGTGAGTGCCCGGCTCGGGCGAGCGGCCCGACGCAATACGACCCGAAGGTGCTGACGGGCGCGGATATGTCGGCATGGCGGGGCGATACGGGCGACTGGACCGTCTACGGCGATGTGTCGGTGAGCGCGGACGATGAGAAACTCCTCGTCGGCAAATCCGGCGCCGGCACGATGCTCAACGGGCCCAAGGGGCGGACGGTCAATCTCGTCAGCAAGGCCGAATTCGGCGACGTGCAGGCCCATATCGAGTTTATGATCCCCAGGGGCTCGAACTCGGGTGTGTATTTCATGGGCCGTTACGAAGTGCAGATATACGATAGCTTCGGCGTGGAGAAGGACCCGTATCCGGGCATCGAGTGCGGTGGGATTTATGAACGGTGGGACGATAACCGCCAACCGCAGGGCTACGAGGGCTACTCGCCGCGGGTCAATGCCTCCAAACCGGCCGGGCAGTGGCAGAGCTTCGACGTGGTGTTCCGGGCGCCCCGGTTTGACGCAGCGGGCAGGAAGCTGACGAACGCCCGGATGGAGAAGGTCGTTCATAACGGCGTGGTAGTCCACGAGGACCTGGAGTTGACCGGGCCGACGCGGGCGGGGATGTTCGCGGACGAGAAACCGACCGGGCCCTTGATGCTTCAGGGCGACCACGGGCCGGTGGCCTATCGCAACATCCGGATCGCCCCGGCCGGGCCCCTACCCTTCTTCACGTTCGACAATGGGATGCAGGACGCCAAACACCCGACGATCGCCTCACAGGTCCGGATGGTGGCGGAGTTGGGCTATGACGGCATCAGCGGGCATGCGGGCGGCGGGCTGGGTGAACTTGTCGCGGAAATGGACAAGCACGGCCTTCGGGCGCACAGCGTCTACATCGGTGTGAATATCGATGAGGGGCAGGCGCCCTATGGGCCGGAGATGGACAACACGATCGAGGTGCTCAAGGGGCGCAACTCGATTCTCTGGGTATTCATGCAGAGCGGCAGGCTCAAACCATCGGACCCATCCGGCGATGCCCGCGCGGCGGCCATTCTCAACGAGCTGGCGGGCAAGGCGGCCGCCCATCACCTGCGGATTGCCTTGTATCCGCATCAGGGCTTCTGGATGGAGACCGTGGAGGACACAATTCGCGTGGCCACGCAGGTGAATCGCCCGAACGTAGGGGTGACGTTCAACCTGTGCCATTTCCTGCGGACCGACGATGAGAGGAACATGGAGAAGGTGCTCAAGGCGGCCATGCCCAGGTTGTTTCTGGTCAGTATCAACGGGGCCGACAGCGGGGGCAAGGACTGGTCGACGCTGATCCAGACGCTGGGCCGGGGCACTTTCGATGGGGCGGGCTTCCTGAAGATGCTGTACGGACTGGGCTATAGCGGGCCGGTGGGCCTGCAGTGTTACGGAATCGGCGGCGACGCCCGCGACAACCTGAGCCGGTCGATCGAGGCTTGGCGACGGCTGAACGCAGGATTGAGATAAAGATGGACGAACCGCCCGTTGATGGCGGTCGGTGTATGGCGCCTCGCTCAGAGGTGGTTTAATGGATACACTCAAGCAATTGTACGAGTACTTCCCCACCGCCGTGTACACAGGCAAGTGCCTTGTGTTCATCAGCGAGGATTATCGCATCGAGTTGACCGAGCACAAGAACGGGGATTTCACGAAGGAAAACGATGATCCCCCCGTTGTTCGGGTCCGCGTATACAAGCGTGCGCTGACCGGCGAACTGGTGCCGGGTCATTATGAGGATTTCCAGTTGCCGACGCCGGGGGAGCTGGCCGAGCAGATCGAGAAGTATCTGCAGATGGCGATTGGGAGGACCATTCGCGAAATGTGATGATGGCCCGCCCGGGAGGCCGCCGAGGTGGACTTTTTCCAACCATGGATGATCTCCATATTATTTCCGAAGATCGGGACGTCCTGATTACCGTGAAGGTGGTTCCCGGCAGCAGCCGCACCGCCATCGCCGGGGTGCTGGGCGGCCTGTTGAAGGTCAAGATCGCCGCACCGCCGGAAAGGGGCAGGGCCAACACGATGCTGGCGGCCTTGTTGGCTCGGCGGCTGGGCGTCGGCAGGCAGGACGTCGAGATTCTGTCGGGGCATACCGGCCCGGTCAAGCAGGTGCGCATCGCAGGCGTAACCGCCGACGCCGTCAGGGACTTATTGCGAACATGACCCAGCAGCGGCCCAACGTATCCCCGCAACAGGCCTCGCAGCCACAGGACGCTCCCGTCGGAGTACCCACAGCGGCCGACGACGAGACATCCCTGATGCACATGCTGAAGCTGGCCGGGCCCATGATCGTGATCACCGTGTCGTTCACCATCATGGAGACGGTCGACCGCCTGATGGTGTCCCGCGTGGGCACCGATGCGTTCGCCGCGATTGTTCCGGCGGGCTTCGTCGCCTTTGTCGCCGGTGGATTCGCGATGGGGACGATGGCGGCGCTCAATGCCCTGGTCAGTCAGAGCCTGGGGGCCGGACGGCTGCGGGACTGCTCCAGCTATTATTGGCAGATGCTTTACATGGGCGCGGCTTTCTTCGCGGTGGTGGTGGTCGTAACGTTTCCGGCGGCCCCGCTGGTGTTCCGCTGGATGCGGCAGCCGCCGGAGATCATCCCGCTGGAGGTGACGTATTTCCGGATTCTGTTGTTTGCGCACCTGCCGGCGGTCATCAACTGGGCCAGTGGACAGTTCTATGCGGGCATCCATCGGCCGTCGCTGGTCCTGCTGCCCTCGCTGGTCGGCCAGGCGGTCAACGTCGCCGCCAACTATGTGCTGATCTTCGGCAAGTTCGGCGCCCCGCGTCTGGGTCTGGCCGGGGCCGCATGGGGCACGTTCATCGGGATTGTCGCCGGTGCGGTGATCAATCTGGCGATATTATTCGGTTCGGAAATGCGAGAGCGGTTCGACTCGCGGCGGACGCTGGGAATCGACGTGGCCAAGATGAAGGACCTCCTGCGGGTGGGCCTGCCGGCGGGCGTGGCGCTGACGGTCAGCGTCCCGTGCTGGATGATTATCCTGTTTGCGTTTGTAGGACGGTTCGGAACCGACGCCCTGGCGGCGACCAATGCGGTCCTGTCATGCACCAATGTGTCGGTCATGCCGGTGGTGGGTATGGGGATGGCGCTGACGGCCGCGGTGGGCAAGAGCGTCGGGGCCGGACGCAAAGACATGGCTATTCGGCAGACGACGATCTGCATTCGGGTGGCAATTGTCTACATGGGCCTGGTGGGCGCGGGATGCTTCATATTCCGCGAACCCCTGATGAGGTTCTGGTCAAAGGAGCCCGCGGTCATCGCGGCAGGCACGCAGATCATTATCTGCGCGGCCATCTACCAGGTGTTCCACGCGGCCAGGACGGTCTACAGTGCCGCACTGCGGGCGACGGGCGATACATTGTGGCTGGCCTACATCTCGGCCGTCGGAGCCCTGTTGATTCTCGGTCTGGGAGGCTATCTGACGGTGCGTCTGCTGCCCGGCCTCGGTTATATGGGCCCCTGGATTGCGGCGGGGGTAAGCATTGCGGTCGTCGGATTGAGCAACTGGCTGCGGTTCCGAAGCAACCGGTGGATGGAGATCGACCTGTTCCGTGAGCGGGTTCCGCCGGTAACGCCGGATCCGCCCGCGGCGGCCGTTGAGTAGGCGCGGCGCCTACATATAGAAGGAGTCCGGCGCCGGCTGAACGGGCTCATCCGGGACGCCGACCATCCGGATGTTTCTGACGGCCCCGGCGGTCTGCCATGTGGCGAATCCCAGCGGCTGGCACAGATAGACCTCCGAACGTATGTCAATATGGCGGTTTTCGAGAACGATATTGACGATTGGCTTGCCGTCGACCCATGCCTCGATGCGGTTGGACGTGACCCGCAGGCGAACGGCGTACCACCTGTTGTTCTCGAAGCTCATCATGTGGGTGGTTTCGTTGTTGGCGGCGTCGTAGTAGTCGATGTTGGACAGACCGCAGACGGATCCCCCCCAGCCGCCGAGGACCAGCGTGCAGGGTTTGTCGCTAACGGGGAACGTCAGACCGCAGAAGAAGTCCGTGCCGTTGATGCGCATCGCCTCACAGGTGATCTCATAGTTCATCCGGATGACGGGTCCGGTCCACGTGATGCCCGTCATGTCCTGGCCCATCTCCATGATGATGGCGCCGTCCTCGATATGGACCTGGCCCTGTCCGCCGAAATCCGTGGCTTTCCACTGGCCCAGGGTCTCTCCATCAAAGAGACGACCGTCGCCGACGTCGCCGCCGGAGCCGGTCTGTGGCCTGCCGCAGCCGGCCAGGACCATTGCCGCCCAAACCAGGGCCGCGATCGGAACCCAAGCCTCCGGCTGATTCACGGCCGATACCCAATGGAACAAAGCTGTATGTCTCATGTCGGCTCTCCGAGTCATAATTGCGTTGAACAGGCCTGATGAGTTGTTTAGATTATACCATGCGTCCGCGTCCGAGGCGAGGCGTTTTTCAGCATGATTCGACGGTGCATGAATGAAGCAAGCAATAATTGTTGTGGCTTGCCTGACCCTCTCGCAGGTTGCGTGGGGTCGCCATGAGGCGCTGGCCAACGAAGGCAAACGGGGTCTGGCCGTTCGCTATGTGGACCATGCGCTGCAATTGAAGAGCGAGGAAGTGGACTTGGGTAATGCGGCGCTGCTGGTTTCGGAGGAATGGAGCCATCTGGTGGATCGGCGGAGGTATCTGGATCGGCTCGACGCGATGGCCCGGGATATCCGCACGGAGCTTGCCGGCCGGCGGATGGGCATCGACCACAGGGCCATCGGCGTTATCAATGAGTACCTGTTCGGCGATGAGAAGTTCAAGCCCGTAGCGTCGGCAAGCGACCCCAATGACCTGTTTCTGGACACCGTGCTGGACAAGAAACGCGGGTATTGTCTGAGCCT
>DSDB01000239.1 GCA_011057845.1 Phycisphaerales bacterium
CTATTAGCATGTCTAATGGCTATGAGGGCCGCCTGGACTGTCTGCCTACACTGTGTTGGCAGACAGATCCATCGAAAGGATGATCCCTTTAGTTGCTCTATTGCAGGGGCCAGAATTCGGATTCGGTTCGGGACTCAATGAGCAGCTTCTTGGCCTTCTCGACCGTTTCCGGGCACTGGTCGGCGATGTCGACGCTCTCGCCGGGGTCGTCCTTGAGATTGTACAGTTCCAGACGGTTCGCCCGGCCGAGCCGGATGGCCTTCCAGTCGCCCATCCGCACCGCCTGATCGCCGCCCCGCTCATGGAATTCCCAGTAGAGGTAGTCGTGGCTCCTCTGCTCGTCCGGCCGTCCCAGCAGCGATGGGACCATTGAGATGCCGTCGAGGCCGTCGGGCGCCTCAATCCCAGCCAGTTCCGCAAACGTCGGCAGCATATCCCAGAACGCCGATATGTGGTTACACCCGGAACCGGCCGCAATCCGCCCCGGCCAGCGGGCAATCAATGGCACTCGGATGCCGCCTTCGTAGAGATCGCGTTTGTAACCGCGAAGCGGGCCGCTGCTGCCGAAGAACGCCGGGTCCGCGCCGCCCTCCTTATGCGGGCCGTTGTCGCTGCTGAACACCACCAGCGTCTCATCGTCAATGCCCAGCCTCTTGAGCAGGTCCAGCAATCGCCCCATATCGCGGTCGAGCCGGCTGATCATCGCGGCATGGCCCTTCTGCGGATCGGGCCAGTCCTTGTCGGCGTAGATGCCCACGTCCGGAACCTCCATCCCCGCCTTGCCCGCCTCATTGTTGGCGTGCGGAATCGTCACCGCCATATAGAGGAAGAACGGCCCCTTGCGGTGGCGCTCAATGAATGCCAGGGCCTTCTCGGCAATCAGGTCATGCGAATAGTCCACCTTCTCGACGGCCACGCCCGCCCCATCCTCGCGCGGCTCGGCGACCTTGTTGCGCAGCGGCACACGCTGTTGGTTCTCAAAGAGGAACTCGGGGTAGTAGTTGTGGGCGTGCCGCTGGCAGAGATAACCAAAGAAATAGTCGAACCCCTGCCGATTCGGGGCCCCCGTGCTGTCGGGCCCGCCCAGGCCCCACTTGCCCGTCAGGCCCGTGGCGTAGCCCGCCTGCTTGAGCAGCCCGGCGACCGTCACCGTGCCTTCGGGCAGCGGCAACTGGCCCAGGGGCTTGGCCTCGCGGTTGCCCCGGACGTAGCTGTGCCCGGTGTGCAGGCCGGTCATCAGACAGCACCGCGATGGAGCGCAGACCGTGCTGCCGGCGTAGTGCCGGCTGAATCGCATCCCTTCAGCGGCCATACGGTCGATATTCGGCGTCTGGATGGCCTTCTGGCCATAGCAGCCGAGGTCTCCGTAACCCAGGTCGTCGGCCAGGACATAAATGATATTCGGCCTCGTGTCGAGGGCGTCTCGCCCTCGCTTCGCGGGCGCACCGCCCGCGACACGCTCGGCATGACCTGCCCCGGCCGACTGCGACTCAGTGCATCCGTTCAGACCCGCCGCGGCCACCGCAAAACCCGCGGACTTCAGAAAACTGCGCCGGTTAAGTTTCATTTGCATGAAGCCTCCGTTGTTGGGTAGAGAAGAAGCCAACGAGATGCTTCGCTTCGCTCCGCATGACACACGATGCCCATAGTATTGGTAGCGTCGGCCCCTCCTACTTCAACTCCTTGACGTAGATATTCTTGAACTGCACCAGGCTCGGCGGGCTGTTCCACTGCCCGTTGCTCTTGCCGCCGTGGTGCTGCAGGGCGATGGGGCCCGTCGCGGCGATGCCGGGCAACTGAGCGTTATCGATGACCTTGACGTCGTTGAGGACCACCGTGACCCGGTCGCCCTTCATCGTGATCTCAAAGCGGTTCCATTGGCCCACGGGCTTGTCCGCCTGGTGGCGCGGCGTTACGCCCGCCCGGACCTCCGGCGGCATCGACGTGTCCATGCGGTAGCCGTAGAACTCGCCGGAACCGATGGGCCAGCACCAGATGTTGACCTGGTTCTTGCCGGCCCCGCGCAGGTACACGCCGCTGTCGGAGTCCGGCAGCGCCAGTGTCATCTCCTTGCCCGTGATGTCCCTGGCGTGCGTGCCGTCCGGCAGAATATACGGGATGCGCGGATTGATGTAGGGCGTCTCCTTGATCCGCCAGTCCACCCGGAGGACGAAGTCCTTAAGGTGCTCCGTGTGCCAGAGGCTCTTATCGCCCCTGGCCTCGCTCTCGGCGTCGTAGTCGATCACGCCGTCGATGATCTTCCAATGCCCGTTGTCGCCTTCGGGGACCTTCCACCCGGTGAAGTCCCTGCCGTTGAACAGGGCCCGAAATCCCGGCGGGGCCACGTTGTCTTTTTCCTCTTGTGCGGCGGCCGCCCCGTATGTGGCTGTCGTGAGAAGCCATCCCGCCAGAAATGTTGCAACTGTAATGCGTCCGGCCATCTTCGTACCTCCTGTGAATGCACCGTTGACAGTGGTCAGGTCGCCGATCGGACCCTGGAGGGCATTATGACCGGCGGCCGTGCCGGCGTCAACCGTCTCCGGGATACGTGCGGGCATGGGGCCGCGCGTGGCGCATCGCACAACGGCCCTTCTTACTGCCGCCAGAAGAAGGCCAGGATCGCAAAATCCACCCCATCCACGTCGCCGTCGCCGTCCAGGTCCGCCCACGCGGCCGCTTCGCCCTCGGCCAGCCACAGCGCCCCCATCGCCGCCACGTCGCCGAAATCCACGTCGAAATCCTTATCCACGTCCCCCGCAACAGCCACGCTCTGATACAGTCGCACCTGCCCGCCGTCGGCCCCGATGAGCACATCCCAGTACCCATCGCCCGTCCAGTCGCAGACCTCCGGCCGCGAACGCGGCGTCCCAGGCAGGTCGATCTTCACACCGCCGGCTGTGATTGCCACATAGCCGTTGAACGCCGGCGACGCATCCGTCCCCACGTTCGCGTAGAAAAGCAGCTCCCCGTTCGTATTGCCCGTCAGGATATCCTTCACCCCATCGCCGTTGAGGTCCATGATCACCGGACTGGACCGGCCGCTCGGAACGTACAGATTGGCCCCCCCCTCTTTCACAATCGCCCCGCCCGCCGCCGTCACCGTCGCAAAGCTCGGCGGCAACGCGGCGGAGTTGCGATATACGTGGATATACCCGTCCATCCCCCCGGCCACCAGGTCGATCGCCGCATCGTTGTCCCAGTCCACCAGCATCGGCGTCGCCCGCGAGCCCACGCTCAGCAGGGTCCCCGATTCGCCCACCGTCAGCAGCGTCCCACCGTCAAACGTTGGCGCCGCATCCGTCCCGATGTTACGGAATATCTTCACCCGCCCATCCGCCTGGCCGATCAGCAGGTCCTTCTTGCCGTCGCCGTCCCAATCGACCACACGGGGATACGCACCCAGACAGCCCGAACCCGTAACCACCAGTTCCGCCCCATCCGACTGCACATAGAAAAAGCCCTCGAAAGCCGGCGCCGCCCGCGTCCCGACGTTCAGATACACCCGCACCTTCGCCCCCGGGCTGACCGCCCCGCCCTGGCCCACGATCAGGTCCGGCAGGCCGTCGCTATTCCAGTCCGCCACGGTCGGCACCGAGTAGCCCGGCACGGTAATCGCCGCTCCGCCGGCCTGGACGAGCTCCTGCGGTCCCAGCCGCAACAGAGGCTCCGCACCCAAGGCCACGACACTCCACAGCGCCACAAACACGACCGCCCCCGCCGCCAACTTCACCCTCATCATGTCACACCTATTAACACAGTACGTCTGTGCCGCCATACGCCGGAGAACACAGGCGGATACAACGGTGGGCCGCCGACAAACGTCGAACCAGCACCCTGCTCCGTAAGTCTTGATTTTACAGGATTTTGCCTATATTGTCAAGCCGCCGGCCCGCGTGTTGGAGCCGGAAAACGCCGCCACGACGCCGCCGGCTCGTTCTTATAGGCCCCCCGTGGCCGCAAGGACCGCTTTTTTCGCCCGGTGCGGCCGCCTTCGTGGCCCCGCCATCCGAACAAGCCCATCGGCAGCCCGTATCATAGGTAGAAGGGGCAGACTACGATGCGGAAACGTCACTGGTCAGGCTCCGGGCAAGCAGGCGCCAAACACCGCCGGCGGCGCGGTGACAAACATACGATGGGCAAAGGCCAAACATGCGTCTTGTCATCAGACAGAACAATCACCAGGTCAACGAGTTCCGGTTCGCCGCCGGACCCGTCCGCATCGGACGAAATGTGGACAACCAGATCGTCCTGCCCGAAGTCAAGGTCTCCCGCCGCCACGCCGTCCTGCTTCAGACCCCCGAAGGTCACTGGGCCGTCCAGGACCTCAACTCCGCCAACAAGACCTATCTCAACGGCCGACCCGTGCAGCGGGAATTCCTCAGCAGCGGTGACAGCCTCCAGATCGGCTCGTTCTTCATCGACATCGACACCGAGCAGGACACCCCCGCCCAGGAGCCCATCCACCTCGAAGACACCCTTATCACGGACATCCGTGAGCTCCAGACCATCGCTCGCGACACATCCAACGGCAAGGCCCCCGACCTCCGATTGCCCGCCGTACGCATCGGCCACTTCATCGACGCCGCCGAGCGCATCTGCAGCGCCAACGGCCTCGACGCCATCCTCGATACCCTGCTCGAACTGGCCTTCGACCAATTCCATGCCGCGAGGGTCTGGGCCGCCCTGAGAAACGACGCCATCGGACCGATGACCTGCAACAAGGGCCTCAACGCCAAAGGCGAGGAGATCGGCCTCGGCGACATCGGCCTGCACAAAAAGATCGACGAGGCCCTTGAAAAAGGCGAATTCCTGCTGCTTCCCCGGATTCCGCCGGACAGTGACGGGCACAGAATTCGTTCCGCGATAATTGCCCCCATCCGAACCGCCAACGGCACGTTCGGTGCTATCTACGTCGATAATGACCGCACGGCCCAGCCCTACACGCTCGCCGACCTCGACTACCTGCTCCTGCTGGCCGTCCACACCGCCGGCATCATAGAAAACTTCTGACCCCGCCCCCTTTCCGGGCGGCAGCCCGCACGCAATACGCACGACACAATACGCGCGATGGAAATCATCTCATCGGCCCGCCCGTCAACGACACGCCGCCGACGTCGAACGCAAAGGTCTTGACCTGCAGGTCCTCGTAGACCCTCACCGCCACCGAACCACTCGACGGCAGCGGGCCGCCCGCGGCGGCGCATTTGACCAGCGTCGCGTCCCCGATGGCCTGCTTGCTCACCATCTGGATGTTCTTATCCGAGAATTCCACGGACTCGATCTCCTCCTCCTGCACATCCAGCCGCAGGTAGATCACCGCCGGATTGTTGTTAAAGGGGTCGGTGCCGATCGATTCGATGACCGCGCCGAACTGCGAGCCCTTGGCCCCTTTCTCGAACGCCATAGTCCCGAGGTCCACCAACCGCGACCCGCCGGCCGTCACGTACTCCAGCGTCCCTGAAATACTCTCCAGTCCCGTCACGCTCTCGTCCGGCAGCGCCAGCCGCACCTCGAACAGGATCGTCCGTCCGTCTTTGGCCGGCGTCGTTCCGATGATCCGCCGGTCCCACTCATGCGGCGGAAGCAGACTCTGCACGGTATTCGTCGTCGCCTTGACCACCACCCCGCCGTTGACCTTCACGGCCGCCTCCGGCAACTCCGCCATCAGCGAAACCGTGTACCCGGCCCGCTGCCCCAGCGGCAGAATCCCCAGCGCCGAGTCGCTCACCCGCACCAGCCGCACCCCCGCCACCTGGACATTGCCTCTGGCCGCCACCGGGCCGGCCGGCGCCGCACCTGTCGGCGAGAGCCCCCCTGTGGGCGCCGGCGGCAGATCCACGCGGATCCCCGTATCCGTCAACGGCGGCAGGTCCACCGAGATGTCCATATCCGCCGACGGCAACGCGAAATCGTCCAACGACTCAAACATCGGGGCCGCC
>DSDB01000241.1 GCA_011057845.1 Phycisphaerales bacterium
CACCAGCACGACATCCGTCAAACCGCCGAACCGGGCCACGCTGAAGAAGATGAACAGGGTGACGGCGAGGATGATGAGATTGCGCTTGGGGTCGGAGCGGCCCTGGCGGCGCCTCTCGATATGGGCGCGGATCTCGCCGAGATGGGGGTCGGCTGCAAGGGCGTCACGGGACAGCAGGCCGTTGTTGTCGGTAGAAGCCATCGTATGCCAAACACCAAGTGTCAAAAAGCAGGAATCAAGACCGCGGATTCGCCCCCGGCGACGGCCCGGCGGGCGGCTTTGGCTGATCGGACTGGGCCGCCAGGCCCTGCTGCGCCTCTCGGCGCATCGTGTTCACAACAGGCTCGATCTGATTGGCCACTACGGCATAACCATGTTGCGCCGCAAGCTGATGCGCCTGCTCCGCCAATGGTAAGCCCTCGCGGGCGCGGCCCATCTGCGCCAGTACCGCCGCCTGGTTGGCCAGAGCAATCGCCAGACTCTCCACGTTGCCCAACTGGCGGCAGATCCGCTCCACTTCCTTGAACAGGGCCATCGCCCCGTCCAGGTCCCCGCGATCCTTCAAGATCAAGGCTTGGTTGCCGAGGGTACGCGACAGACCGTCCAGATTGCCCAACTGCCGGCAGATCCGCTCCTGTTCCTTGAGCAGGGCCATCGCCCCGTCCAGGTCCCCGCGCGCCTTCAAGATCAAGGCTTGGTTGCCGAGGCTCGTTTGCAGGCCGGCCAGGTTGCCCAACTGGCGGCAGATCCGCTCCTTCTCCTTGAGCAGGGCCATCGCCCCGTCCAGGTCCCCGCGCGCCTTCAAGATCACGGCCTGGTTGCCGAGGGTACACGCCAGGCCGTCCAGGGTGCCCAACTGCCGGCAGATCCGCTCTTCTTCCTTGTGCAGGGCCATCGCCCCGTCCAGGTCCCCGCGCGCCTTCAAGATCACGGCCTGGTTGCCGAGGGTACACGACAGGCCGTCCAGGCTGCCCAACTGGCGGCAGATCCGCTCCTGTTCCTTGAGCAGGGCCATCGCCCCGTCCAGGTCCCCGCGCGCCTGCAAGATCAAGGCCTGGTTGCCGAGGCTCGACGAGAGACCCTCCAGGTTGCCCAACTGCCGGCAGATCCGCTCCTGTTCCTTGTGCAGGGCCATCGCGGTGTCCAATTCTCCAAGAGACCAACGAAGACATGCGAGTTCGTTTTGCCAAATGGAAACATGTTCCCTGAGCTGTCCCTGGGGGTCATCGCCGGCGTCCGCGATTCGTTGCTCCAGTTCCGCGATGCGAAAGTGCTTCTCATGGACATCGAGATTCCTCGCCAGAGCCGTGTTCCCCGCGTAGCTGTCCTGCAATCCCGCCGAAGCGGTCGCCTGCTCCGAGACAAACTCAAACTGGTGGCTCACCCAGGACCACAGGTCACGGCAGCGAGTCGACAATAACGCCACCACGTACTCCGCAATCCAGAACACCACCGGGCATTGGTGGCGGGATCGCCATTGCTCTCTGCTGACATTCAGGCCCTGCAGGACCCTTTCGCTCCGTTGGCCGGCGAGGGCCTTCTCCATGTCCACAATGAAGACAGCCCGCGGCCGGCCGTTCGGCATCTGACGTTGCGCGAGATCGAAGATGTCCTGCGTGTCTTCGGCGATGCGTGTGACCTGGATGCCCTCCATCTCGCTGGTGACGTGCTCGATCAGGTGATCACGCAGGGCCGGGCTGTTGCACAGGACGATACTCAACGAGAACGTCCCCTCGGAAACCGTCAACATGCGTCGAAACGCCTCGAGTTCGGCGCGCTGAAAGGCCGTCTGTGCGAACGAGGCGGGCGTAGCCGTCTTCTTGCTCATGATTTCGGTCGTCTCGGCAACAGCGGGTTCAGGCCGTACCACTCCGGATCGTTCGGATACTGCAGGATAGCGCGGTTTGCCAGCAGCTCCATGCACAGCGCGTCGTTGCCGGTGGTGCGCTTCAGCGCGTGGGTCTTGCGCACCTGCTCTATGATCTTCCAGTGTTCTTCCCGCAGTTGTCGTGCGTAGGAGTGCGTGACCTTCTTCGCTACCGTGGCAATCGTGCTCTCGCTCAGGGGCAATTCACCTTCCACGAGCGAGTCCCGGATCAGCGTCATCAGTACGCGGGGTTGTCCGCCGCTGTACTCGATGACCTTATCTCTCACCGCGTCGGCGGCGAACACGTCCTTCTCTTGCACTGCGGCCTTCTTCAAGCGAGCGGCGATAATCGCCCTGAATTTCTCAAAGCCGGGTGCGTGTATCTTACCGTCGTGTTCGAATATCTTGGTCATGGGCACGACCGGCGGCGCCGTGATCCCGTACAGATTGGCCATCTGCTGTTCCTTGCACGAGTAGGCAAGCGAAATGGGTATCGTGCAAATCACGGAGCACCCGAACGCGGTAAGCTGGGCGTGCCGGGTCAGGAAGAGCCGCTCCGCCGCCGAGCCGCCCAGCTCCGGCTGATGCGCCACCGAGAGCTTGTCCAGATCATCGACAATGATCGCTATGCCGCCGTAGTCCTTCTTCGCCGCGTGCGACACCGCCTCGCCGAGAACATCGTTGGCGGCGTCAATCAAGCGGGCGGTCGTTGGCTCAAGGGCCTTGCGGATTGCGTCTCGCGTGCTGGGACTGCTCTTGATGGCGGCCGTGAACCTACCCAGGCCGGTCTCCAACTCCAGGGATTCCAGGTTGACCTCGCTGCCGAGCAACGTCTTGAGTTCTCCCCACCGCTGTCTGAAATAGCCGGGCTTCAACTCGATCCCAAGACGCTCTCGAAACTGACGGGCCACTTGGCGCATGATGGCCAGGAGCACATCGGGGAAGTCAGCATCGCTCGGGTCAATATCTTCGAGGACCTGACAGAACACGGTGAAGACGCGGTCTTGCCCGTGTTCGAGTTCCTTCTGGACGCGGCGCAGCTCCGTGCTCTTGCCGCTGCCGATGTGGCCCGCGAGCAGTTGGAAGGTTGGCTTATCGGAGAGCCGAATTTGCTGTGTCAGCTTCCGCACCAGCCCGGAACTGCCCCGGACCTCGTCGAGGGCGACGTAGAGTTCGCTGTCCGCCGCGGCCAGAGGAGCCGGATCGAATGCCTGGTAGATATTCTTCACGTCGGCAGCCATTTTTGCGCGCTCCATTGTGCAATCTCGTGCAATCGACAACTGTCCGCTTGACTATACCCTTACGCACGTTGGCTGTCAAGCCCCGCCGGACCGATGGGACTCGTCGGACTCATCGGGCGGGTTCAACAGGGCGGCTATTGCGTCGACGGTCTTGCGGGTGGCGCCCTGGTTGCTTCGGATGACGGCCCGGCCGTTTCGGGCGATTCCGGCGGCGTAGTCAGGATCGCCGAGGCACCTCCTCAGGGCGGCCAGGAGGTCTTCAGTATTCCGGACACAGATGGCGCCGTCCTCGGCCAGCAGGGCCTCGACGGTCTGGCGGAAGTTCGTCGCGTGCGGCCCGAAGACCGTGGGCCTGCCCAGCGCCGCCGCCTCCATCATGTCGGAACCGCCCATGGGCACAAGCGACCGGCCCACGAAGATTACGCTCGCCAGGCTGTAGAACTTGCGCAGATCGCCCATCGTGTCGCCGAGTATCACGCCGTATTTCGTATCTCGTCGTTCGTCTCCGGTGGCGGGGGCGTCCCGGCCTTGCATGGCATGGGCATCCTGCCCGTGCACCAGACCCCTCTGGAGCTCGTATTGCGTATTGCGTGTTTCGTCGTTCGCACCTGGTATTTCGTCGGGGTGGCGGCCTTTGCCGAAGGCAAGGGCCGGACGATCCAGCCCTTCGCTCCGCGAAAGGCTGCCACCCTCGTCCCTCGTCCCTCGTCCCTCGTCCCCCGCCTCCTGCGCTCTTGTGCTCTCATGCTCTTGTGCCCTTGCGCTCTTGTGCTCTTTGACCTGGCTATAACGGACCAGGTCGAAGCCCGCCTGCTGGATTTGCCGGGCGACCTCGTCGAAGCGTTCGGGCTTTCGAGGCACAACCACCAGGCGGACGTCCCGGAATTGGGGCTCCTCGATGAGTCGGCGGTAGACGTCGAGCAGTATTTTCTCCTCATCGTTGCCCGTGGCGCCGGCGACCAGCAGTCGCTGCTCGGCCGTGATGCCCAGTTGGGCGGCAAGGGTATCGGCCCCGTGGACCCGGTCGGCGATCTGGGCCGTGTCGTACTTGAGCGAACCGGTGACGACCACCCGCTCGGACGCACAGCCGATCCGTCTGAAGCGTTCGGCGTACAGTTCGGTCTGGGTCAGGATGATCGACAGGCGGGAAAAAATGGCCTTCGCAATCGGCCGGATGCGGCGGTACCACTTGAAACTGTGCTCGGAGATACGGCCGTTCACAATGACCACATGCGCACCGAACTTGCGGGCCGAGGTCAGGAAGTTGGGCCAGACTTCGAGTTCCATCAGCAGGCACAGGTCCGGCCGTAGCCGTCGGAACGCCCGGCGGCTGATGAATGAGAAATCCAGCGGAAAGTAGAAGACCTCATGGTCGGCCGCAAACAGCGCCCGCGCCCGCTCCATCCCCGTGTCGGTGGTGGTGCTGATAACGATCTCGCAGTCGCCAAGTCGCTGCTTCAACTCGGCGACCACGGTGCGGGTGGCGTTGATCTCGCCGAGGCTGACGGCGTGAATCCAGATGCACCGCCCACCGCTGTGCCGCCGCCCCACCTTGCCGAAGCGATGCGGCCAGCCTGTCCGGTACCGGCCGCACGCAACCATCCGGTAGAGCATCACAGGGGCATACGCCAGCACGGCAAACAAATATGCGATATCGAGCAGGAATCTCATACGGTGCTATTCGATCTTCCACCGGCGTGGCCCAGGCCCCTTCTACGCTGGGTCCGACAGGTCCGGTTGTTCTTTCGGGCATCCTATTGGGGCCATACGGGGTTGTCAAAGAAATTGAAGGCATGCAGCGTGCCCTACACGAGCAGCCGACATGGCTCAGCGTCCTATAACCCAGGTCGTTATGTAGGGATTATGCGATTACTGCGGGTGGCCGGCGGATTTGCCGTGTCCGGACCCGCTTGAGGGCAAGTCGCCGCCCGAATACGCCGAAACACTGTCCGAAGTCGCATCTGAACGGCATTTGGAGGCTATTGCATGGATATGTATGGCACACTGTTCTCCGGTAACGCGGCCTTGAGCCAGCAGGCGGCGATGCAGATTTTCGGCGTAGCGGGCGAGGCTGGACCCCTGATCGTCATCATGGACGCCGATGGCACATGTCGCCCGAGCGATTCGCACCGCTTCGCGGAACTCAACATCAGTGAATCGTACCTGGCCGAGCTTCGTTCGCGCATCGACGACGGGCAGGAGCCGATAGTGACCGAGCACGGCGACTGCTGCATCGTCGGCGCCCAGCTCTCGACCGAACGGACGCACTTTGGCTATGTCATGGTCGCCCTCCCGCAATACAGCCCCGAAGCAGCCCTGGGCAACATCGAACTGATCGAAATGCTGCTCAATCAGTTCAACGTCATCGCCACTCTCATCGAGAAGAACAACCGCTTCATCGAGGCGCACAACAAGGTAATCAGCGGATACATGAATTAGAAGCAAAGAAATACAAAACCACGGTTCTCTCCCCGAGAACCCCTAAATCTGAAACCCCAAACGCAAAACCACAGCCCCAAACCCCAAACTTCGGGTACGGCGTAGGAAGGGAGCGGCTTGGGGCTTTGAGTTTTCAGTTGCCCGCGACTGTCACGCCAGCGGGATATTCGATACCTTCGCGACGGAGCGGATATGCTCGGCCGCAAGGCGGTATTCTTCCGCGTTGGGCAGGTGTTCGAGCATCAGCGGGGCGTCGGAGAAGCGGGTCAGTTCCTTGAGGAAGACAGCGTAATCCAGGCCCCCCAGGCCCGGCCGGATCTCGTCGAGGTGGGTGGTCAGTTCGGGCTGCAGCAGGATGTCCTTGGCGTGGCACGAGCGGATGTACGGGCC
>DSDB01000395.1 GCA_011057845.1 Phycisphaerales bacterium
CCGACGCTCTTCATGCGGCGCTTGCCCTCTTTCTGTTTCTTGAGGACCTTCATCTTGCGCGTGACATCGCCGCCGTAGAGCTTGGCCGTGACGTCCTTGCGGTAGGCCTTGACGGTCTCGCGGGCAATGATCTTGCCGCCGATGGCCACCTGCAGCGGCACCTCGAACTGCTGGCGGGGGATGTTCTTTCGCAGTTTAACGATGAGTTTGCGGCCCCGCTGCTCGGCGTTGTCGCGGTGTACGATCAGCGAGAGGGCATCGACCGGCACCTGATTGACCAGAATGTCGATCTTCACCAGATTGCCCGCCTCAAACCCGATGAATTCGTAATCCATCGTCGCATACCCGCGGCTGACCCCCTTGATCTTGTCGTAGAAATCGTACACGATCTCGGCCAGCGGCGCCCGATACTCCATCATCACCCGCGTCGGACTCAGATAGTCCGTCTTGATCAGCTTGCAGCGGCGCGACTCGGCCAGCTTCATGATGCCGCCGATGGACTCGGAGCTCGTGATGATCTCCAGCCGGACAAACGGCTCGCGCAGCTCCTCGATATGCGTGCGGTCCGGCAATTCGCTGGGCGAGTCGATCCGCCGCGTCTTGCCGTCGGTCGTCAGCACCTCATAGCTGACCGTCGGGGCCGTCTGCACCACGTCGATGTCGTTCTCGCGTTCGAGCCGCTCCTGGATGATCTCCATGTGCAGCAACCCCAGGAACCCGCACCGAAAGCCGAATCCCAGCGCGGGCGAATTCTGCGGAATGAATGAAAAACTCGCATCATTGAGCGCCAGCTTCTCAAAGGCCATCCGCAGCTTTGGGTAATCCGTATC
Source organism: Phycisphaerales bacterium (assembly GCA_011057845.1). Classification (GTDB taxonomy): domain Bacteria; phylum Planctomycetota; class Phycisphaerae; order Sedimentisphaerales; family Anaerobacaceae; genus UBA2266. The sequence continues at coordinate 831 of DSDB01000395.1, forward strand.
GGCCCCCGGATAGAAATCCGAGAACACCATCTGAATCGGCGGCTGATAGCCTCTGAGCGCCTTCGGGGCCGGATGCGCCTCATCCGTGATGGTGTCCCCAATAGTCACATCCGCGAGATTGCGTATGTTCGCAATGACGTACCCCACCTCGCCCGCGCCCAGCTCCTGCACCGGCGTCATCTCCGGCGTGAATTTGCCCAGTTCCGTCACCAGATAGCTGCGCCCGGCCCGCATGAGCCGCATCTTCTGCTTGACCCGCAGCGTCCCCGAGAACACCCGTACATAGCAGACCACCCCGCGATACTCATCGCAATGGCTGTCGAACACCAGCGCCTTGACGTGCTCATCCGGGTCGATCTTCGGCGGCGGCAGCAGTTCGCACACCGCATCGAGCAACTCCCGGCAGCCCAGCCCCGTCTTGGCGCTGATCCGAAAACACTCCTTCGCCCGAATCCCCAGCACGTGCTCGATCTCCTCGGCCACCACGTCCGGCTGGGCCCCCTGCAGGTCCACCTTGTTGATCACCCCCATCAACTCCACCCCCGTCTCGACCGCCAGATAGGCATTGGCCACGGTCTGCGCCTCCACCCCCTGGCTGGCGTCGACCACCAGCAGCGCCCCCTCGCAGGCCGCCAGGGCCCGCGACACCTCATAGTGAAAATCGACGTGCCCCGGCGTATCGATCAGGTTCAGCATGTATGTGCGGCCGTCGTATTCGTACTGCATCGTCACGGCCGAGGCCTTGATGGTGATGCCCCGCTCCCGCTCGATGTCCATGTTGTCCAGCAATTGCTCGCGCGCATCACGTTCGGAGACCGTGCCGGTGATCCCCAGCATCCGATCCGCCAGCGTGCTCTTGCCGTGGTCGATATGGGCGATAATACTGAAATTACGTATGTACTGTGTATCCAAGCCGCCAACCTCACAATGCCGCGAAATCGCACAATATCGAATCGGCCACGGGCAACGCCTGTCTGGATAGCCGCACGCCGGCCGCATCCACCTCCATCAGCCCCGCCCGTCGGTGCCGCTCGGCCGTAGCCCCGAAGACCTCGCCGAAATCCGCCCCCGTGCGGGTCGAGAACGCCGCTCGATCAATCCCCCGCCGCATCCGCAGACCCAGAACCGCCGTCTCACAGATACGCTGCCGTGCCTCAATCGGTTCACGCTCGGCGCAGATGTCGGCGCCGGCCTCGATGGCCTCAACGTAACGCCCAATGTCCGCCACGTTCGTCGTCCGCTGCCGGCGCCAATGGGATGCGGCCGATGGGCCGACCCCGATGAACGGCCGATTCTCCCAGTAGCCCAGATTGTGCTCACAGGCGTATCCGGGCCGCGCGAAGTTCGATATTTCGTATTGCTCAAACCCCACCGAGGCCAGGTAGTCAATCGCCAGTTCATACATGGCCCTGTCCGCCTCCTCATCCATCGGCTCGACCTTCCCCGCTGAGACCGCCTCATGGAGCGGCGTTCCAGCTTCGATGCTCAGCGCATACGCCGAAATATGCTGCACACCAAGGCCCACCGCGACCCGTAACGACGTCTCCCACGACCTCTCTGTCGAGCCCGGGATGGCATAGATAAGGTCCACGCCGATGTTCTTGAACCCGGTTTCCTGCGCCAGGCGAACGGCTCGCGCCGTCTGCTCGATGCCGTGCCGCCGCCCCAACACCGCCAGTTCATCGGCCGCGAAAGACTGCACGCCGAACGACAGCCGATTCACGCCCTGCTGCCGCAGCATGGTCAACATTGCTGTATCGACCTGCCCCGGATTGCACTCGACAGTCCACTCCCCAGGCACTGACCCTGGAACCGCCACCGCATTCAGCAGCCGCCCCAGTCGCTCGGCCCCCAGACATGTCGGGCTGCCCCCGCCCACGTAGACCGTCCGCACGACTGTGCCCCTGTACCATCCCAGCTCGGCGACAATAGCCGAAACCACTCGATCCACGTCGTACCCACCGATGGGCTCCGAATAGAACCCGCAATAAGCGCACTTGCCTTCACAGAAAGGCACGTGAATGTACAGTCCCACCGAATCATCCGAAGAAGATGGCGCCGCCGTCGTAAGCATCCATATCACTTCATAAACAACATCTCGGCATACGTCGGCAGAGGCCACAACTCGGCATCCACAATCGTCTCCAGTTCATCGGCCGCCGCCCGCACCGTGCCCATCGCGGGAACCACGGCGTCGCGACAGGCCCGTGCCTGCCGCGTCAGGCTGCCGGCCTGGCCCGTCTTGCCCGTCGCCGCCTCCAGGGCCTCGACCCCCCTGTCCAGCACCGAGATCAACTGCGTGACCCTCGTCAGCATCCGTGTCTGTGTCGCCGCATCCACACCCGCCGCCGCAATCGCCGTCGCCGAATCCGCCAGCCGTGTCGCATACTCGCAACATGCCGGGAGAATCTGACGCCTGGCCATTGAAACCATCGTCCGGGCCTCGATGTGGATCAACATACAATACGTCTCCTGCAGAATCTCCGTCCTTGCGGCCAGCTCCTGCTTCGTCAGCACGCCATGGCGGGCGAACAACGTGGAATGCTCCTTCGACGCAATACACTCCATGGCCTCGACCGTCGACCGCATGTGCGGCAACCCGCGCCGCTCGGCTTCCGCCAGCCACTGCTCCGTGTAGTTGTCGCCGTTGTAGATCACCCTCGCATTCTCGGCCGCCACCCGCGTGAGAATCTTCTGGACGGCCGCGACGACGTCCGTCGCCCCCTCTAGTTCATCGGCGAACAGAGATAGCGACTCGGCCACGATGGTATTGAGCACGAAATTGGGTCCCGACACCGACTGTGACGAGCCCACCATGCGAAACTCGAACTTGTTGCCGGTGAAGGCGAACGGACTGGTGCGGTTGCGGTCGGTGGTGTCTTTCGGCAATCGCGGCAACGTCGAGACGCCCAGTTTCAATTCTCCGGCCTTCGTACTCTTCTTCGCCCCGCCCCTGGCCAACTGCTCGAAGATGTCCGTCAACTGCTCGCCCAGGAAGATCGACACAATCGCCGGCGGCGCCTCATGGGCCCCCAACCGGTGATCGTTGCCCGAATTCGCCGCGCTCGCCCGCAGCAGGGCCGCGTATGTATCGACCGCATGCACCACCGCGCAGACCATCATCATGAACACCATGTTGTCGTGCGGCGTCTCACCCGGATCGAGCAGATTGACCCCATCGTCCGTCACCAGGGACCAGTTGTTGTGCTTACCCGAGCCGTTGACGCCAGCAAACGGCTTCTCGTGCAGCAGGCACACGAAACCATGCCGCAGCGCCACCTTCCGCAGCGTTTCCATCGTCAACTGATTGTGGTCTGTCGCGACGTTGACCGTCGAGAAGACCGGCGCTAATTCGTACTGACCCGGCGAGACCTCGTTATGCTGCGTCTTCGCCGCGACGCCGAGCTTCCACAATTCACTGTTGACCTCGCTCATGAAACTGGCCACACGCTCATGCAGCGCACCGAAATAATGGTCCGACAGCTCCTGTCCGCGAGGCGGCCTGGCTCCGAACAGCGTCCGACCCGTCAGGAGCAGGTCCAGCCGTTCCTCGTAGAACGACCGGTCCACCAGAAAATACTCCTGCTCCGGCCCGCAGGTCGATGTCACCGATCGCGACGTCGTGTTGCCCAGCGCCCGCAATACCCGCATCGCCTGCCGGTTCAGCGCGTCCATCGAACGCAGCAACGGCGTCTTCTTGTCCAGCGCGCTGCCCGTGTACGAGCAGAACGCGCACGGGATATACAGGGTGATGTTCTTGCCGTCCTCCTTGATGAACACGGGACTCGTGCAGTCCCACGCCGTGTACCCCCTCGCCTCGAAGGTGGCGCGGAGCCCCCCGGATGGGAACGATGACGCATCCGGCTCGCCCCGGATCAGTTCCTTGCCGCTGAACTCCATGATCGTCTTGCCCTCGGGCGTCGGCGCGATGAACGAGTCGTGTTTCTCGGCCGTCAGCCCCGTCATCGGCTGGAACCAGTGGCAATAGTGCGTCGCCCCCTTGGCGATCGCCCAGTCCTTCATCGCATTGGCGATCACGTCCGCCGTGGCCGGATCCAGGGGCTGGGCCCCCTCCAGCGTCTTCTTCAACGACTGGAAGACGCCTTTCGGAAGGCGCTCTCGCATCGTCGCAATGTTGAACGCATGACTGCCGAACTGCCCCATGGCCGAATCCGAATGCCCTGACATGGACCTTCTCCTGCTTAAATGCTCTGTATCATATCGCCTCGTCGGCCGGCCCTTCCGACGGCCTGCCATGCCTTTGTCGTCGAACCGAACCAAAGGCGTAAACATACCCCCGGCGAAGGGAAAAAACAATCGAAATCCCCGCGCAGCAGCAGACCACACCCGACCCGCCGGATGCGGCCTGTCTGAGTAACTCGTTCAATGGCGCTCAGCCGTCGCTGTTCGTGGGCCCTTGCCAAGCCCCGCGGACATCACTGTGGCCGGTTCGCCTCGCGCGCATGGGCCATCTCTTGCTGCAAACGCTCCATTTCCTCCCGCACCTGCCGGACCGTCGCTTCCATACCGGCCTGCAACTGCTGCACGCGGACCTGCATGTCCGTCTGCTGTTGCTCCAGCATCGCCGCCGTTACTCCGGGGTTCGCCTTCTGGCCGTCCGCTATTGCCGCAATCTGTGCCCGCGTCTGTTCAATCGACTGGACGAGCTGCGCCAGTTGCTCATTGTCGGCCGCGATGGCCTGCTCCAGTCGGGCCACGGCATCCCGCGCCGCACCGGCCGTTGCCGCCAATTGCTCCACGCGACCCGCAAGCGCCTGCGTTTGCACGTGCTGATCCTCCCGAATCGTCGCCACTGCCGCCGCCTGACCGGTCATCTGGTCCCGTATTCCCGCCTCGAATGTCGCCTGCGTGTCCGCTACGACCGCCACCTCGGCAGTCAGCTTCTCCGTCATGGCCCGCACATCACCCAACTCGGCCCGCAATTCCATCCGGCTGGAGTCCATCGCCGCCAACCGAGCCACGAGGCTCTTCTGATTGGATTCAACAAGCGCTCCCAATTTCGTCTGATGGTCCTGCATCGCCGCCAG
>DSDB01000317.1 GCA_011057845.1 Phycisphaerales bacterium
CAGGGCGTGCACGCCCTGCACCTCGGAGCACATCCGCACGCACCGTCCGCACAGCACGCATTTCTCGGGATCGCGAATGACCGACGCGGAGGACAAATCCTGCTCATATTGCTTGCGCGGTCCCTCGAAATGCCGTTTGCGGATGCCCATGGCGTACGCCAGCCGCTGCAATTCGCAGTTACCGTCCCGCTCGCAGGTATGGCAGTCCTGGGGGTGATTGTCCACCAGCAGCTCCATGATGTCCCGCCTCGCCTGCCGCAGTTCCCGGGTGTTCGTGTGAATCTTCATCCCATCGGCCACCGGGTACGCGCAGGACGCGACGTAGTTGCGCATCCCTTCGACCTGCACGATGCACACGCGGCACGCCCCCTCGATGCTCAGCTTCGGATGGTAGCAGAGCCGTGGAATCCGGTATCCGCAGTGGTCGGCCGCCTGCATAATGGTCAGCCCGGCCTCGACCTGATACGGTTTGTTGTTGATGGTGATGGTAATCGTTTTTGCCATGGTATTCCTCAGACCTTCACGATGGCGTCGAATTTGCATTTTTCGAAGCACAGTCCGCACCGCACGCACTTGTCCTGGTCGATGACATGCAGGTGCTTGGCCTGCCCGGTAATCGCCCCGACCGGACAGACCTTGCGGCACACCCCGCACCCCTTGCACATCTGGAGAATCTCGAAACGGATCAGCGCCTTGCACGCCCCGGCGCGGCACTTGCCCTGTTCGATATGTTCTTCGTATTCCTCGCGGAAATTCTCGATGGTGCTCAGCACGGGATTCGGCGCCGATTGCCCCAGGCCGCACAAAGACGCCTTCTTAATCGTCTCGCCGAGCCGCTGGAGCTTCTCGATATCCCCGGCCCGGCCCTTACCCTCGGTGATCCGCGTCAGGATCTCCAGCATCCGCTTGGTTCCTTCGCGGCACGGAGTGCACTTGCCGCAGGATTCGTTCTGCGTGAACTCCAGGAAGAACCGCGCGATATCCACCATGCACGAATCCTCATCGATCACAATCATCCCGCCGGAGCCCATGATGGAGCCGGCCTTCGCCAGAGACTCGTAATCAATCGGCGTATCGAGGCACCGCTCCGGAAGACACCCACCGGACGGTCCGCCCGTCTGCACCGCCTTGAATTTCCTGCCGCCGGGCAGCCCGCCGCCGATGTCATAGATGATCTCCCGCAGCGTCGTGCCCATCGGCACCTCGACGAGCCCTGTGTTGACCACCTTGCCCGCCAGGGCAAAGACCTTCGTGCCCTTGCTTGTCTCGGTTCCCACGGTGCTGAACCACGTCGCCCCGTCCATGATGATCACCGGGATGTTCGCCCAGGTCTCGACATTGTTGATCAGCGTCGGCTTGCCGAAGAGCCCCTGCACGGACGGGTAGGGGGGTCTGGGCCGCGGCATCCCGCGCGCCCCTTCGATCGAATGAATCAGCGCCGTTTCTTCGCCGCATACGAATGCGCCGGCCCCCAGCCGTATCTCAATATCAAAGTTGAAGTCGGACCCCAGGATCCGCTCGCCCAGAAAACCGTGTGCACGAGCGTCTTCTATGGCCTTGGTGATTCGCTTGATCGCCAGCGGGTATTCCGCCCGGATATAGACCACGCCGCGTTCGGCCCCGACGGCATAGGCCCCGAGCGCCATGCCCTCGACCACCGTATGCGGATCGCCCTCGATGGCGCTGCGGTCCATGAACGCCCCGGGGTCGCCTTCATCGGCGTTGCAGATCACGTATTTCGGCGTTGCCTTCTCGGCCGCCGTCAGCTTCCATTTCAGCCCCGTCGGAAATCCCGCGCCCCCGCGGCCGCGCAGACCGGAACGCTGCACCTCAGCCACGATATCCGCCGGGCTCATCTCCGTCAGCGCCTTGCCCAGGGCCTCGTAGCCCCGCAGGCTCAGGTAGTCGTCGATGTTCTCCGGGTTGATGATCCCGCAGTTGCGCAGCGCGATACGCATCTGCTTGCCGAAGAACCCCACATCCCCGAAGATCCGGTAGAACCGGTTGTACAGGTGGTCCTGTTCAACCTCCAGGTCACCGATCAGCTTGCCGCCGACCAGATGCTCGGTCACTATTCGCTCGACGTCGCTTTCGTCCAGACCGCCGTAGATGACGTATCCGGGGTTGACCACCATGATGGGGCCTTTTTCGCACATCCCAAGACATCCGCTGAGGTTGATCCGGACCTGGTCGGTCAGACCGTGCGCCCGGAGTTGCTCGTCGAGCGCGGCCCTGACGCGATGCGCGCCGTTATTGATGCACTTGGTCCCGTCACAGAGAGTAATGACATACTTGGCCGCCATGTTCTACAGTTCCCCTAATCGATGACCCACTCGTCAATCACCTGGCCGTTCTTGATGTGCCGTTCGATAATCGCCTCGGCGCGCCGCGGCGTGACCTTGCCGTACTTGACCGGGTTCTTGCCCGTCATAATGACTTCGACCGTCGGCTCCAGGTTGCACCGTCCGGCACAGCCCTTCTGGCTCAGGTACACGTTCGCGAGACCCTCATCCATGGCCTTCTGGAAGACCGCCATGACATCCTTCGAGCCGGCGGCGATCTCGCACGTCGCCATGCCCACATACACGCGGGCCGACGCCAGATACCCCTTGCTCACAATCCTGCCCACGGCCTCGGTCCGTTTCTTCCTGACCAGCTCCAGCGGTGTCGTCATGCCTGCCACCTCACTTCAACTCAAAAATGAACGCATTGCCCTGCGGCCGCGGCTCGACCCATATCCGGCCGCCGTGGCTCTCGACAATCTGTTTGGTGATATACAGCCCCAGCCCGGCCCCGCGAACCTTGCGGGTCTGTTCGTTGTCCAGCCGGTAGAATTTCGCGAACAGCCGCGCCCGTTGCTCTTCCGTGATCGGCGGAGAGTCGTTGTACACCTCGATCTGTACCCCGCCGGCCGTCCGCCGGCTGCTCAGACGCACTACACCCCGATCCGTGCAGTACTTGATCGCATTACTCACCAGGTTATTCGCCACAATCTGCATAAGGTCCAGGTCCGCCTCGACGACCAAGTCCGCCGCAATCTCGTTCTCAAAGCGAACGTTCTTCTTTGCGATCAGCGCCGCCAGGGACTGCAAAGACTCCTCGAACACGTCCTTGCCCAGGTTCAGACGGACCTTCGTCACGGACAATTCGCCCCGCTCCACGCGACCCAGGTTCAGAAACTTCCGCACCGTCGCCGCCAGGTAGTCCAGGTTCCGGGTTACGGAATCCATCGCCTTGCGCTGCTTGAAGTTGATCAACCCCAGATAGCCATCCCGCACCGCGTAGGCATTCAACACGGTGGATGCCAGAATCCCCTTCAACTCGTGCGCCACGAACCCGATCAAGTCCACGTAGCTCTTGTTCAGTTCCGTCAGTTTCTCGTTGGTGGCCCGCAGATTCCTGTCGCGCTCCTCCAGCTTCTCGCTCATTTCGTTGAACGCCAGCCCCAGCGCATCCAACTCTTCCTTGTGGGCCGGGTGGTTGATCTGATATCCCAATTCCCCGTCGGACAATCGCGTCGTCGCCTGCATCATGTGCAGAAGCGGCCTGGAGATTGCCGTCGCCAGCAGCAGCGCCAAGACCACCGTCAGGAGAACCGCCCCGCCGACCAGCACAAGAAACTGCACCACGAGCGTACGGGCCCGCGCCATGAACGGCTGCTCAAGAATCCCGACGTACAGAATCCCAATGACATGGCCGCCGACATCCTTAATCGGCTCATACGCCGTCTTGTACCAGTCCGTCACGACAAACGCCCGGTCATGGAAGGTCCGGCCCTTTTCCACCACCTGCTCGTAGACCCGTTCAGACACCCGTGTGCCGACGGCCCGCCGGCCGGTGTCGTCCAGCACATTCGTGGATACCCGCACATCATCCTGGAAGATCGTCACCGTTCCGACGGGTTTGCCGTCGTACAGATCATTGGTGAACACAAGTTCTCGAATCCGGTCGACCAGCGTGAACTGGCCGTTGATGATTCGCCCGGCGTAGGCGATCAGCCGCCCCTGGCCGTCCGGCGCGTCAAACATCACCGCCGCCTCCATCGCCAGGGCGTCCTGCAGGACATCCCGCTGCGTCGGCCGAGCCCTGGGCGTCGGCTTGATGGCGATGGGCATGCGGCCGGCCGGGTCAACCTTCAGCCGTTCCATTTCTCCGGCCGTAATCACTCGCGTTGCGGCCACCGGGCCATCGGTCTCGGCCGCCTGTCGCGCAATTTCGCTCGGCACATCCGCTATGTCCGCCTCCCGGACAATCGCCAGGTAATCCACGCCCAGCCGCCTGCGAATCGTCTGGCTCTCGGCCACCGGGCACGCCAGCTCCAACATCTCGGCCAGGCGCGTCAGTTCCGCTCGATAGACCATCCGTGCGGCCCTCAGATCATGGTCGACACGCTCCTGGATGGTGTCCAGGATATCCCGCTTGATCGCAAAGTACCCCAACACCGCCACCGGCGCCGCCAGGACGAAGATCACCGTCAGCAGAGAACTCAGTATCCGTGTTTTCAACAACCGTAGTGGCATAGCCTTCTTCGACCGGCCGTGAACAAGCACCTTGTGAAAAAATTCACAAATACTACATAGCAACCACCGTGCCGGTTCTGAAATAATCCAGGAATCGTGGATTTCTACTCAATAGGGGCCATTGCAGTGTCGAATAGAGTCGTGTATCATTTCATTATGAAATACCTGTCATTTCACAATGAAAGGCCGCGAGTATGAGGGCAGACGACCTGTCTCTCAGGGAACTCATCCATTTTGAACCCGGGGGCATCGATCTGTACGGCCGACGCCTGGTGCTCCACGATTGCGGCAGCCTCGGGCACCTTCGGCGGGAACTCGTTGAGATGGTGGGCATCGAGCACGCCAGGTGTCTCTTCACCCGTTTCGGGTTCTACTGGGGCCAGTCCGACGCCGCCGCCATGGCCCGCGTCTTCGAGTGGGATGACCCACTGGAGCTGCTCAAGGCCGGCCCGCGGATGCACGCCCTGGCCGGGGCCACGGCCGTCGAGGTACTCTCACTCGATGCCGACCGTTCCACCGGCCGTTTCAACATGGAAGTCGCCTGGGACCGCTGCAGCGAGGCCGATGAACACACCGCCGAACTCGGCCCCTCCACTGAGCCCGTCTGCTGGGTCCAGACCGGCTACGCCAGCGGCTACGCCACCTTCTGGCTCGGCGCCAACGTCTACTTCATTGAACGCCGCTGCCGCGGCGCCGGAGCGGACCGTTGCATCGTCGTCGGCAAGGACCAGCAGTCGTGGGGCGATGAGATCAAGCCATACCTGAAGTACTTCCTCGAAGTCGATGCCATCCAGAGCCGGATCCTGCAATTGACCGCCGAACTGCGGCAGAAAGACCACCAGATTGTCAGCCAGCGGCGGCGAATCGACCAGCTCCGCGCCCTGCAGAAACGCTGGTTCACCGAGGTCCACAGCAACGTCTTTCGCCAGACGCTCGACCTGGCCGGTTGCGTGGCCCGGTTCAATTCCTCCATCCTCATCACCGGCGAGAGCGGCTCCGGCAAGGAGATGCTCGCTCGTTACATCCACGGTCTGTCCGAACGCTCCGACCGCATCTTCCTGGCCGTCAACTGCAGCTCATTGCCCGAGACGCTCCTCGAAAGCGAACTGTTCGGCCACAAGGCCGGCTCGTTCACCGGCGCCGTGGAAGACCGCGTCGGCCTCTTTGAGCAGGCCAACGGCGGAACCCTTCTGCTCGACGAAATCGGCGACATCTCGCCCGCCATGCAGGCCCGGCTGCTCCGTGTCGTCCAGGAGAAGGAGATCATGCGCGTCGGTGAGAGCATCCCCCGCAAGATCGACGTCCGCATCATCGCCGCCACGAACCGCGACCTGCCCAGGGCCGTCCG
>DSDB01000295.1 GCA_011057845.1 Phycisphaerales bacterium
GCAGCATCGTGTATTGCGGGTCTGGGGGCGCTGGGCGCCGAGGCCGCCGGTGCACAGGGTTCAGGCAGGGGCCGTGGCGACCGGCCCAGACGCGACATCTATGAACTGCGGCGATACACGCTGGACAGCGAGGCACAGAAGACCGGCCTTGAGGCCTTTTTCGCCGACGCCGCTATTGCCGCGCTGAACCGCATCGAAGTCAGTCCCGTCGGCGTCTTCGTGCCGCTGGAGGGTTTCAGCCCTGTTTACGTGCTTCTGCGGCATCGGAACTTCTGGACGTTTACCAGTTCAACACAGAGGCTGCTGGCCGACGAAGAATTCCTCGCCAAGGGCGCCAAGTTCCTCGATGCCCCCGCCACCGACCCGGCCTACAAGCGCGTGGAAAGCTCCGCCATGGTGGCCTTCGAGGGCATGCCGGAACTGGAGATCCCCAGCAAGGCCGAGTCGCGTATCCTGCAACTGCGGATCTATGAGAGCCCCAGCGTCAAGACCGGCCAGAAGAAGATCGAGATGTTCAATACAGGCGAGATTGCCATCTTCCGTAAGGTCGGGCTCAATCCGGTTTTCTTTGGCGAGACCGTCGCCGGCTCAGCCATGCCAAACCTTACCTATATGCTGGGATTTGACAACATGGGCGAGCGAGAAGCCGCCTGGAAGCGATTCGGTGGCGATCCCGACTGGCAGAAACTCCGTGCGATCCCCGACTACGCTGACAAGAAGATACTCAGCAATATCACGAACATCTTCCTCAAACCCTTGTCGTGCTCGCAGATCTAGCAGAGTCGTAGCCCATCTCGACGGCCGTGCCGAACCGGTGGCGGCAATTTGTGCTTGATTTCACAAGCGGATTGTACTATATACCGGCCTGCCCCCGTCATAGACTTTGTTCAGTTGCGTGTAAAGATGATTGTCCAACACCGTTAAAAGGGCCCCTGGATGACACTAAGAGGCGGCTACGATGTAGTCCTGGCCGGCAGACCGGATAAGACGCTCTCGCCGATGCCCGATCCCGATGCGCTCTACCTGCCGCTGAAGACCCGGCGGTTTCACTTCACGGACGTCCGCGTCGGCAACGACGACACCATCGGGCAGGGCGATACGCTCGCCGAAGACCCGGCCAATTTTTCCGTTCCGCTGCTGGCTCCCAGAGCGGGCAAGATCGTTTACAGCCCGTCGGACCCGTGCATTACGCTGACCCATCTGGCCAAGACCCCGGCGAAGGCCAAACCGGCCGATGCCGCTGCGCAATTGCCCCATGTTGCCCCTGAAATGGGCGACGGGGGCCGCAATCGCTACAAGCTGCTGAGCCTGGGGGCTTGGGAGTACGTCTCCGATGCCTACACCGGGGCGTTGCCCGATCCGTTCGGCATTTGCCAGGCGGTCGTCGTTTCGACGGTCGCGATGGAGCCGTTCGTGGCTCGGGGCGATGCTCAACTCGGCGGCAAGCTGCTCAATTTCACCCGCGGCCTGGAGCACATCCAATCGCTGCTGGAATACCAGCCTATCTACCTGGTCATGCCCGACATTCACTCCCAACTGGCCACCCAGATCCGCGATCAGCTTCGCGGCTACGCCTGGGTCAAGCTCGTGGAGATACCGCCGAAATACCCGTTTGACAACTTCTCGGTCCTGGCCCGGCATCTGGGCCTCAAGCCGGCCGCGGGTCCCGTCTGGTGCCTTCGAACCGAGGGTGCGCTCGCCGTTGATCAGGCCCTGACCGGCGACAAGCCCTGTCTGACGCGGATTGTGGCCATCGGCGGTCCGCCGGTTTCATCTCCGCGCCACTACGAAGTCCTGCCCGGCCACCCGCTGGCGGACCTGGCCGCCCGCGCCGGTCTGGGTCCGAACGTCCGCTTGCTCGACGGCGGAGCGCTGACGGGCAAGAAGGTGAAGCTTTCCGATAAGAGCGGGCTCGATCCGGAGTGTCGCGGCCTGACCGCGCTGGCCGAACAGACGGATCGCGAGTTCCTGGGTTTTGTCCGTCCCGGCGCCGACAGAAGGTCCTATGCGGCCTGCTTCCTCAGCACGCTGCGAGGCAAGTTCAGCGAGAAGTTGACCACCGGCATGAGAGGCGAGCCGCGTCCGTGCATCGGGTGCAACTTCTGCGAGGAGGTCTGCCCGGCCGGCATCCTCCCGTACCTCATTCACAAGCACCTCTACGCCGACCAGATCGATGAAGCCGCCCAAGCCCGCGTCGATCTGTGCGTCGAGTGCGGCTTGTGCTCATTCGTCTGTCCGTGCAAGATCGAATTGATGCAGCAGTTTATCGACGCCAAAGCCGTCATCGCCAAGGAGAAGGCCGAAGCCGAAGCCGCCGCCGCGAAAGCCGCCGCGGCCGAGGAGGCCGCCAGACAAGCCGCCCAAGCCGCTGCTGCACAGGAGTCCCGATGAAGATCATAAGGAAGGTATTCGACGGCTTGCAGCCCCTCTTTGAAGACGGCGGCAGGCTCAAGACGTTCAAGGCGGTCTATGAGGCGCTGGACAACTTCTTCTTCGCCCCGTCGGCGCGAACGCCCAACGCCCCACACCTGCGCGATCCCCTCGACCTCAAGCGGTACATGTCGATGGTGATTGTGGGCCTGGCCCCGGCGCTGCTGGCGGCCCTGTACCTCAACGGCCCGCGCCTGCTGGCGATGATTATCGTCTCCTACATGGCCGGCGGCGCCGTCGAAGTCGCTTTCGCGGCGATTCGCAAGAAGGAGATTCACGAGGGGTTTCTTGTCACGGGCCTGATATTCCCGATGGTCCTGCCCGGCGCCCTGCCGCTGTGGATGGTGGCCGTGGGCGTGGCCTTCGGCGTATTCGTCGGCAAGGAACTGTTCGGCGGGGTCGGCCGCAACGTCTTCAATCCCGCTATTGTCGCCCGCTGCTTCCTGGCGCTGGCCTACCCCAGGGCAATGTCGGGCGGCTATGTCGCGCCCGGTGGTCCCGGCCGGTTGCTCGAATGGGTCGGTCTCGACGCCGTCAGCGGCGCCACGCCGCTGGGGCTGGCCAAACAGGGGACTTGGATGGATGTGCCCCTGCTCGACATGTTCCTCGGTCGAATCGCCGGCAGCGCCGCCGAAACCAGCACGCTGGCCATTCTCATCGGCGGGGGCTTTCTGCTGATGACCCGCGTGGCCAACTGGCGGACGGTCGCCGCCGTTCTGGGCTCAGCCACCGTGATGGCCCTGATGTTCTGCGACAGCCTGACCGAGGTGATCTGGCAGCTTTGTGCCGGCGGGCTGATGTTCGGCGCCTTCTTCATGGCCACCGACCCGGTCACCAGCGCCGCCACCAATCTCGGCAAGGTGATTTACGGCGTCATCATCGGCGTGGTCGTCATGCTCATACGGAACTTCACGGGGTATGTCGAGGGCGTGATGTTCGCCATTCTGCTGGGCAATATCGCCGCCCCCGTCATCGACGAGATTCTGTACAAAGTGCGGTTCAGGAGGCTTCAAATTGAAGGGTAACGTTTATACACTCTGCTTTGCCGCAGCGCTCGGGGTCGTCTGCTCGCTGTTGCTGACGGCCGTCGGCGGTTTCACCGCCCCTTACAAAGAGGCCAACGCGCTCGCGGAGGAGACCAGGAACATTCTGAAGGTCCTTGACATCCCATTCGACGAGAAAGCCCCCGCCAGAGAGCTTCTCACTATCCGTCAGGAGTTCGTCAAGGAAGAGACCTCCGGCGGCCAGACCCTGTATGTTTACGCCCGAGCCGGCGCCGCGGCCCCGGAGGCCGTGGCCATGCGTTTCTCCGGTCCCGGCCTCTGGGGGCCGGTCAAGGGGCTGCTGGCGCTGGAGAACGACCGAAAGACCATTCGGGGCATCACCTTTTATGAGCAGGAGGAAACCCCCGGCCTCGGCGGCGAGATCGCGACCGAGGAGTTCACCGCGCGTTTCGTGGGCAAGACCATCGTCGGCCCCGACGGCAAGCCGGGCTTCGATATCGGTATGCCCGGCAGTCCGGCGGCCGTCAACCGCGTTGACGGCATCACCGGCGCGACCATGACCTGCGACAAAGTCGAAGCCATGCTCAATATCGCCATAGAGACTTTCGTGAAGGAGAAATAACCCGATGGCGGACATGAAACAGCCGGCCTGTGTATCCTGCGGAGGCGCCGGTCTCTGCGGCGGCAAGGCCCTGGCCACTTTGAAAGACGGCTCTTGGACGACCAACCCGCTGGCGGTCCAGATGCTCGGCATCTGCTCGGCCCTGGCGGTCACCAACCGCTTGGAGAACTCCCTGGTCATGGGGGCGGCCCTGATCTTCGTGTGCGTCGGGTCGAATCTGATTGTTTCGCTCCTGCGCAAGGCCATCCCGACCCGCATCCGCATGATCGTGGAAGTGGCCGTCATCGCCACCTTCGTGATTGTCTTCGATCAGTTCCTCAAGGCCTTCTACTGGGATATGTCCAAGCAGCTGGGCCCGTATGTCGGCCTGATTATCACCAACTGCATCGTCATGGGCCGCGCCGAGGCCTTCGCCCTGCAGAATCCACCGCTGCTGTCGATGATCGACG
Source organism: Phycisphaerales bacterium (assembly GCA_011057845.1). Taxonomy (GTDB): domain Bacteria; phylum Planctomycetota; class Phycisphaerae; order Sedimentisphaerales; family Anaerobacaceae; genus UBA2266. The sequence goes on from DSDB01000295.1 coordinate 4,506, forward strand.
GCCTGGCCAACGGCATCGGCTATGCCGTGATTCTGGCGATCATCGGCTTCTTCCGCGAGTTGCTCGGCGCCGGCGAGGTCATGGGCTTTCGCCTGCTCAGCGATGGCTGGTACACGCCCAACCAGTTGATGATCCTGGCCCCGGGCGCGTTCTTCGCCCTCGGTATCGTCATCGCGATTTTCAATCACTTCAAGGGACCGGATCCCGAGGAGAAGAAACAATGACGGAAACCTCCGCCCTCGTCATCCTGATTGCGGCGATATTCACCAATAATATCCTGCTGACCAACTTCCTGGGTATGTGCTCATTCATCGCCTGCTCGCGTCAGATCAACACGAGCATCGGGTTGGGCACCGCGGTCACCTTTGTCATCACCTGCACCACGGCCATCAACTACCTCATCTACCATCATATCCTGGCGCCGTACAACCTGACCCACCTGAGTTTCATCGTGTTCATCGCCGTGATCGCCGCCTTCGTGCAATTCGTGGAGATGTTCGTCGAACGCTTCAGCCCCAGGCTGTACTTCGCTCTCGGCATCTTCCTTCCGCTGATTACGGTCAACTGCGCAATCCTGGGCGCATCGCTGTTTATGGTGATTCGCAACTACAACTTCTGGCAGTCGGCCGCTTTCGGCCTGGGCGGCGGGCTCGGCTGGATGGCCGCGATTGTTCTGATGGCCGGCCTGCGGCAGAAGATGCGGTACAGTAATGTTCCAAAGCCCTTCGAGGGCGTGGCCATCGCCATGATCCTCACCTGTGTGATCGCCATGGCCTTCATGGGCTTCGCCGGTATGGTGGCGATTCAATGACCCAGATCGAGACGGTGACTATGATACTTGCATCGGCCATCAACGTGTACATCCTGTCCGTGGGAACATTCGCCGGACTGACCGTCGCCCTGGCGGGGCTGCTGATTCTCGCGGAGCGATTTCTCATCAACTACGGCGTCTGCAAGCTCGACATCAACGCCGGCGAGAAACCCCTGGACGTCAAGGGCGGACAGAGTCTTCTGGCGGCCCTGTACGCCAATGAGATATTCATCCCCTCGGCCTGCGGCGGCAAGGGGACGTGCGGGCACTGCAAGATTGTCGTTACCGCCGGCGGCGGGCCGGTTCTGCCGACCGAGACGCCCTATCTTTCGCGGCAGGAGGTCCGCTCGAACGTCCGCCTGGCCTGTCAGGTGAAAATCCGCGAAGACATCTACGTCCGCATCCCGGAGGAGATGCTCAACGTCAAGATGTTCAACGCGGTCGTTGAGAGCGCCACGACATTGACGCACGACATTCGCGAAGTGCGAATGAAGCTGATTGAGCCGGCCGAGATCAAGCAA
>DSDB01000408.1 GCA_011057845.1 Phycisphaerales bacterium
CGCTGCTGAACCGCTCGTCCGGGCAATTGGATGTGTATAACTGGTTCCTGGGGGCCCGCCCGGCCGGGGTGCTGGCCAGCGGCGGGCGGAACTTTCTCAATGCGGCCCAATCGCAGTGGTATGACAACGTGATGGCGGTGCTCGAGTATGAGACGCCCGAGGGGGCGGTGCGGGCCTACTATCAGACGATTCCGATGAACAGCGGCGGCGGGCGGTATGAGGCGTTTGTCGGGGATGAGGGGACGCTGATTATCGACCAGGGGCCGTCGTATAGGACGCAGGTGCACCGCCAGCCGGGGGCGGATACGGCCCAGAAGTGGAACCGGCTGGTCCGCGAAGGGCTGCTCAAGGCCATTGGCAAGGAGGATGCTGCGGCCGGGGAGATGTCGTGGCCGCTGCATGTGGATGAGTCGCCGCCGCCTTACAAGATGCAGCCGCTCATGCTGGGGCTGGAGGACGCCGAGCCGTTCACCATGCCGCACGTGGGACCGCACCTGGAGAACTTCTTCGAGGCCATCCGCGGGCGGGAGGTGTTGAACTGCCCCGGGGAAGTTGGATTTGAGGCACTGGTGACGGCACTGAAGACGGCCGAGGCAATGGACGATGACGGGAAGATCGAGGTGGCGGCCGAAGGGTATGAAGTGTAGGGGCGTGGGACCGGCAGATATCAGATGTCAAACAGCAAATAGCAAAACGATATAGCAAAAGGCAAAAAGCCATCGGGACGGCCTATCCCCGGCAGAGGTGGTCGTAGCCGGATGGGGTCATGGGGGTGGTGACGCCGTTGGGCGATTGGAGGCGGATGGCGGGGTCGGCGGTGACTCGGCCGATGGAAGTGATGAGCGTGGGGTGCGTCCAGGCGGCGGCCAGTTTCTCATAGTTGTCGGCGGTGAGGGTGAAGAGCAGTTCGAAGTCCTCACCATCGTTTAGGGCCGAGCCGATGGGGTCGGGCGATTGGCGGGCCTCGTCGGAGAGCGGCAGTTTCCCGGATTCGATAACCGCGCCGACCTTGCTCTGCTCGCAAATGCGGGTCAGGTCGGAACTGAGGCCGTCGGACAGGTCGATCATGGCGTTCAGCGGCACGAGTTCGGTGATGGCGAGGGCCTCCTTGACGCGGGGAGTGAATGTCAGGTGCCTGGTGGGGTCGTCCATCGGCCGTCGTCCATCATCTTTCGTCGCTCGTCCCTTCCCTGGGGCGCAGCTCTGACGACGGGGATAGGCGCCGCCGAGGGATCCGGTGACACAGACAATATCGCCGGGCCGGGCCGTACTGCGCCGGACCGGGGGATGTGAGCCGGGCCTGCTGAGCATTGTGACGGTGATAGCGAAGGGGCGGTCGGTGCGCCATACCGTGATGTCGCCGCCGATGAGCGGACAGTTGAACGGGTCGCCCGCCGCTCGAATACCGGCGTGGATTTCCTTCAGCTCTTCGGGCCCCCAACCCTGGGGCAGCGCGACGGCGACCACGGCGGCCAGCGGCGCCGTGGCCATGGCGGCACAGTCCGAAAGGCTCACGGCCATGGCTTTTCCAGCGGCCTGGGCCAGGGTGCAGCCGGTCAGGTCGAAGTGCGTGCCATCAAGGAGCATATCGGTGGTAATCAGGACGGACGCATCGGGAGAAAGCCGGATTTGAGCCATGTCGTCACCGATCCCGATGGGGAACCGATGCGGGTCGAGGCGACTCTGTTCAGCGAACCAGCGGGTTATGCTGTCTTCGGCGGAGGTCATCGGGCGGCCAGGACTTTTCTCCAGTCGGCGATCTGCTTTTCAGCCTGCATCGTGCCGCCTGCCCCATCGGTGGCGTAGTGTTTGACCACATTCGCGGGGCCCAGGTAGTCGTAGACGTCCTCGCCGACGGCCGTGCAGTGGGCCCGGAGTGTCTCAATGGACAGATCGCCGAGCTGCATATCGGCCTTCTCACACTCGGCCACCAGGGCCCCGACGATCCCGTGGGCCTTGCGGAACGGGATGCCCTTCCTGACAAGGTACTCGGCCAGGGCCGTCGCATCGAGGAACCCCGTATCGAGGCCGGCGGCGATGCGGGCCGTGTTGAACGTCGTGTTGCGGACGATGGCCGCGGCCATGTTCAGGCAGGCCTCGGTCGTGTCGGCGGCCGCGAAGACGTGGACCTTGTCCTCCTGCAGGTCGCGGTTGTAGCCGGTCGGCTGGGCCTTTAAGAGGGTGAGCATGGCCACCAGCGAGCCGTATACCCGGCCGGTCTTGCCACGGATCAGTTCGAGCATATCGGGATTGCGTTTCTGGGGCATCATGCTCGAGGACGTGCAGAAGCTGTCGGCGATGCGGATGAACGCGAATTCGCTCGTGCTGAAAATGATCCAGTCTTCGGCGAGGCGCGAGAGGTGGGCGGCGATGAGGGAGCAGTCGAAGAGGAAGTCGGCACAAAAGTCACGATCCGTGACGGAGTCGATGCTGTTGACCGAGCGGCCGGCAAAGGCCAGGGCATTGGCGGTGGCGCGGCGGTCCAGGGGCAGCGTGGAGCCCGCGATGGCGCCGGCGCCCAGGGGGCAGACGTCGGCAAGGGCGACCGTGTTGGCCAGGCGGAGGTAGTCGCGCTGGAGCTGGGGAATGAAACTCAGCAGATAGGCGGCGATGACGACAGGCTGGGCCCGCTGCAGGTGTGTATAGACGGGCATGACGTCCGCGGTGTGCTTTTCCGCGAGGTCGAGAAAGGCCTGCTGCAGGGCGGTGATTTGGGTCTGGAGGGTCTGGACCTCATCCCGCGTCCAGAGGCGCAGGTCGGTGGCGACCTGGTCATTGCGGGAGCGGCCGGTATGAAGCTTTCGGCCGACGTCGCCGATTTTGTCCACGAGGGCGGCCTCGATGGCCATGTGGATGTCCTCATGCTCGGTGCGGAACACAAATCGGCCAGCCGCAATCTCCTTGCCAATCTCCAGCAGGGCCTCGTGGATCGTATCGGACTCGGCCTGAGTGATCAGCCCGCACTCAGCCAGCATGGCGGCGTGGGCGATGGACCCGACGATGTCGTACTTGTAGAGACGGCGGTCATACGACAGCGACTCGACGAAGCTGACGGCAAGATCATCAGGGGCGCCGGCGAGGCGTCTTTCCCAGCTTTTTTCAGACTTGGCCATGTTTTTGCTCCACGAGAAAGAATAGAACGCCGGATATGATACGGGCCGACCCGACGGACGTCAAGTTGGGGATGTTGTCGGCCACAGAGGACCCAGCCAGGCGGGAAGCGGCAAAGCCGTAAGAAGATTGCCCGTCTTGCCCGGATTCACGCGTCGATCCTTCGGCCCCGATAGACACCTTCCAATTGGAGGGATTGGTATGGCAATCGGCGGTCCACGACCTATGATGGGTTGCCAATCGCGGAGGTAGCGGTTAGGCTGGCCGAGAGCCCGGAAGCAGATGAGGGCGGAATGCCCGGGGCGGCTTTGCGTCACGGGTGTGATGTCCGTGCTGCGTGCTATTTTCTAGGAGCTGTGGATGGCTGGACGCATCTTGATACACGGTGGTCGGTTGTTGGATGGCGAGCAGACGGTGGACGTACTGGCCGACGGCGGGACGATTACGGCGATGGGGGCCGGGCTATCGCAGGCCGATTGCGAGCGGGTGATTGATGCGCGGGGTCGCCTGGTCTCGCCGGGATATGTGGATGTGCACATTCAGGGGGCCGGAGGGGCCGATGTGCTGGATGCCACGCCGCAGGCCCTGGAGACCATTTCGCGGACGTGCGCCCGATTCGGCGTCACGGCATTCCTGGCGACGACGGTATACAAGGCGGGCCAGGACAACCGGCATCTGAACGTCGCCGCCGAATGCGTGGGCCAGGACCTCGGCGGGGCCCGACTGCTGGGCATTCATCTGGAAGGGCCCTTTATCGCGGCCGCCAAACGTGGGATGATCCAGCCCGATTGCCTGTGCGGGGCGGAGCCGGAGGTCCTCGACGAGATCCTCACCGCGACGCGGCGGACACTTCGAATGATGACGATTGCCCCGGAGCTGGATGGGGCCCTGGATATGATTCGACGGCTGGAGGAGGCCGGGGTCGTGGCGTCGTTCGGGCACTCGACGGCCGACTACGAGCAGACGCTGGCGGGCATCGACGCCGGCCTCTCGCACGTAACGCACCTGTTCAATGCGATGGTTGGAATTCATCATCGCACCCCGGGGCCGTTTGCGGCGATCTGCGAGCGGCGACATGTGACGTGCCAGTTAATCAGCGACGGGGTTCATGTGCATCCGGCGATTGTACGGATGGTCTGGCGGCTGCTGGGGGCCGGGCGGGTCGTGGCGATTACGGACGCGATGCAGGCGATGGGCCTGCCGGACGGCAGGTACGTCTACAACGGCCTGGAGTATGAGTCCAGGGCCGGGGCGGCGCGGTACGCCGATGGCACGCTGATCGGCACCGCGGTCGGGCTCAGCGAGATCGTAGCACGGCTGGTGCGTTTTACCGGCTGCACCGCCGCCGAGGCGGTCCACGGCGTGACGGCTGGGGCGGCGCAGTTGCTGGGATTGGACGGCGGCGGCACGCTGGGCGTGGGCCGAGCCGCGGATATTGTGCTGCTCAATGAGGATTTGACCGTGGCGATGACGATGGTAGGTGGAAGGATTGTATACGAAAGATAGCTGTGGGCGAGGTCCCATGGCGGACATCCGGACGGTCCACGGTGTGGTCTTGACCGCAGTAACCTTCCTGCTGGCCGGCGGGCTTGTACTCTTCCTTATTCCCGGCAGGTATCTGCCGCCGCATTGGGTGCGGTACGTTTCGGCAAGGGGGAACCTCCCGGGCAAGCTGGCGGAGCTACGAATCCCGAATTGGGGCGAGCGCCATGTGCGTGTCTCCCTGAGAATCAACATGACCGCCGACGTGTGCCGAGTCAGTCGCGTCAGTCCCGACGGCGAGGTAGTGGATCTATGCCGAATCGGACAAGGGCAATGTTGGGTGGATATCCCCGTGGAAGACACACTGAGGCTGGACCCGGGAGCCGGCAATGGTCGCTATCGGATGTCGGCGGGTTGGCCGTGGGGCCGATTCGGGCCATCATGGCGGATGTTAGGGATATCGTGCTGTGCCGGCGCCTTGGCCGAAATGATGTTGGGTCGCAGGCGTCGGACATTGCGGGCATGGCGCGGGATCAAAGGAAGGCACATCTGCCTGACGGCTGCCGTTGCCGTCGTTTCCGGCCTGGTGCTGTATCCGTCTGTGCACGAATTTGGGCACTACATCATAGGTTTGATGCTCGGCGGGCAGGTCCGGGAAGTTCGATGGACAATCTTCTCGGGAGACCCGGGCGTATCGTTCAACCGGCTGCCGGACGGGGCCGGGCCCTGGATGAGTGCGGCCGGGCCGATTGTTCCGACGATTGTTGCGGTGTTGCTGGTGTGCATCTGGCTGTGGCTTGGGCGCAGGGTGCGGTGGTACACGGCTGTTTGTCTGCTCGTTCCCGCGGTGATCTTCTTGCTGTCGAATCTCGGATGTGTGATTGAAGCCTTCGACAGTGGGGCACACATGAATCGACTATCGACGCACCTGGGCTTGTCGGGGGTCGCACGGGTCGCTTTTGAGATGCTGCCGGTCGCGGTCAGCGCTGTGGTTGTCGGGCTGGTTCTTCGACGCCTGCGTCGTCGGCATCCAAGCGGCACTGATGCGTGAAAGCAAACATGCGCGCAGAAAGATGGGAGGACGCGAACGTCCTCCCGTATGTTAGATGGCTCTTTCCTTTACGCACCTAAGTTAGCCCCATCGTGCGGCGTCGGGTTTACGATCCGACTTGTTGGCGCGTCAATAGCCACCGCCGATCTGAACTAATATGGCCGATCTGGTCATTGTGTAAGAGCCACTCTA
>DSDB01000100.1 GCA_011057845.1 Phycisphaerales bacterium
CGATTGTGGACCTAATGGACGGCGAGGACATCATCGTCAACCGACGGTCGGATCGTGCCGACAGGAGTAAGCAAACCAACATACGCCCGTTTCTCGAATCCTTTGAGTTCGGGCCCGATAGCGTTACCGTGCGGTACGCTATTACGGGGGCCGGAACCGTGCGGCTTGAGGAGGTTCTCGAGTTGCTCGCCATGGCCCCCGAAACGTTCGCCGGGCCGGTTGTTCGGAAAAACATCCGATGGAATTGAAGGTCCGGCGACGGCAAAGAAATTCACTGGCAAGGAATGAATAAGGAGCATAGAAGACGCCTATGGCGAGAGAGATGTTAATCAATGTGGCCCAGGACGAAGAATGTCGAGTGGCCGTTGTCGAGAAGGGTGTGCTGGAAGAGCTGTATATCGAACGCGCCAGCCTGAACAGCCGAGCCGGCAACATTTACAAGGGCAAGGTGGTCAATATCGAATCGGCGATTCAGGCCGTATTCATCGAACTGGGCACCGAGCGAAACGGCTTTCTGCATATCAGCGATCTGCACCCGAAGTACTTCCCCGGGGGCAAGAACGAGCCGGCCGAGAGCATCGGTCGGCGCAAGGCTCTCAAGGACCGCCCCCTGATACAGAACTGCCTCAAGAAGGGCCAGCAACTGGTGGTGCAGGTCACCAAAGAGGGCATCAAGACCAAGGGGCCGACGCTCAGCACCTACATGGCGCTGCCCGGAAAGTACCTGGTGATGATGCCCTGGATGCGCAAGAATGGTGTCTCGCAGAAGATCGAGGATGAGGAGGAACGGACGCGCCTGCGGCAACTGCTGGATGAGATCAAGCCCCCGAAGGGCCATGGATTCATCATCCGGACGGCGGGGGAAAACTGCTCGAAGAAGGAGATCGAGAGCGATCTGAAGTATCTGCTTCGGCTCTGGAGCGCCATCGAGAAACGCATTGAATCGGAGAAGGCGCCGGCGGAGTTGTTTCAGGAGTCGGACCTTGTGATTCGGGCGATGCGGGACGTGTTCAACAACCAGATTACGAGCATTATCTGCGACTCCGAGCCGGTGATGCGGAAGATCAAGGACTTCCTGTCGATCGCGTCGCCGCGGTTGAAGCGGCGGGTGAGTTACTACGACGGCAAGATTCCCCTGTTCCACAAGTATCGGATCGAAGAGGAGATCGAGAAGATCCAATCCCGCAGCGTGCCGTTGAAGGGCGGGGGCTCCATTGTGATTGAACAGACGGAGGCGCTGGTGGCCATTGATGTCAACAGCGGACGGCACCGCAACGTGCAGAATGCCGAACAGACCGCCTACGAGAGCAACATGGAGGCGGCCGTGGAGATCGCAAGGCAGTTGCGTCTGCGGGACCTGGGGGGATTGATCGTCTGCGACTTTATCGACATGCGGTCGGCGCGTCATCGCAAAGATGTGGAGCGGGCCTTCCGGGAGGCGGTCAAGCCGGACCGCGCCAGGTCGAAGATACTGAGCATCAGCCGATTCGGCGTCGTGGAGATGACGCGGCAGCGGATGCGGCCGTCGCTGCATCTGAGCACGTATCTGGCGTGCCCGCACTGCGGGGGAGCCGGCACGGTCAAGAGCCACGAGTCTTTGGCGCTGGAATTGATCCGTCGGCTGAGCTACTCAGCGGCCCAGGACAAGATCAAGCGGATCGAGCTGTTTGTTTCGCCGGATGTGGCGGACTACCTGCAGAACCAGAAGCGGGCGACGATCAGCCGCTTTGAGCAGGAGAATGAGAAGCGCGTGATTATCCACGCGGCCGCCGATTATATCGGCGAACGCCATGAGATCGTCTGCTACGATGACCGGGGCGGCACCGTGAAGGTCTGACGGGCGGCCAGCGATGGGGTTGGCCGGTTAAGGTCCGCTGTGGCGGTGCTTGACAGTTGGAGTGTGTCTGTGCGTTTTGATCTGGACTATGCAAGGCAGGTGATCATCGGCGAAGCCGATGCGATTGCGTCCATGACGCCGGTGGTCGATGAGGCGTTCGAGCAGGCCGCGGAGATGATCTATCAATGCCCGGGTTCCGTGACGGTCAGTGGGATCGGCAAGGCCGGGATCATCGGCCGCAAGATCAGCGCGACGCTGGCGTCCACGGGAACGCCGAGTCATTTTCTGCATCCGGCCGAGGCGGTTCACGGCGATCTGGGGCGGCTGCGGGCGAATGATGTCATGATCGTTCTGAGCTACGGGGGCGAGACCGATGAAATCGTGCGGCTGATCAATCTTGTCAAGCGCCTCGATGTGAGGTTGATCGCCATTACGGGCAATAGCGATTCGACGCTCAGCAAGTACAGCGATGTAACGCTCTGTATCGGGAAGATGCCGGAGGCCTGTCCGCTGGGCGTGGCGCCAAGCGTCTCGACCACGTGCATGTTGGCCTTGGGCGACGCTCTGGCCTTCACGGTGATGAAGGCCAGGAATTTCAGCGTGGAGGATTACGTGCGTTTCCATCCCGGCGGTTCACTGGGAGCGCGTCTGATGACGGTGGACCAGTCGATGATGTTCAAGCGGGGCGAGAAACTGCCGATTGCGCACGTGGGCGACACCGTGAGCGGACTGCTGAAGAAAACCGGAGATGTGAAACGCCACGGCGCGGTGATGGTGGTCGACGATAAGGGCCGGCTGGCAGGAATCGTGACCGACGCGGACCTGCGGCGACTGATGACGGCCAAGGGCCCCAAGACCTTCGATCTGAAGGCCGGCGAGGTCATGACGGCCGATTGCAAACGCATCCGGGCCGACGCCCTGGCGACCGAAGCGATGGCTCTCTTTCACAAGTTCCGGATTGATGAACTACCCGTGGTGGATGATGACGACAGGCCCGTCGGGCTAATCGATGTACAGGATATTGTGATGATCAAGGTCGTCGGTTAAAATGGGAATCTATGGCCGACGTATTGAAGGATAAACTCGCCAAGATAGAGTTGCTGGTGCTGGACGTCGATGGCGTCCTGACGGACGGAACCATCATCATCCATGGCGACGGCAGCGAGACCAAGAGTTTTCACACGCTCGACGGCCACGGGATCCGGCTGTGGCAGCGGGCCGGCGGCAGGACGGCGCTGTTGAGCGGGCGGATGTCGGACCCGACGGCGATTCGCGCCGCGGCGCTCGATATTGAACACGTGTTTCAGAATATGCATCACAAACTGCCGAAGATGCAGGAGTTTCTCGCGGAGATCGGCCTGGAGCCCGACCGTGTGGCGTACGTCGGCGACGACCTGCCGGATCTGCCCGTGATGCGGTATGTGGGTCTGGGCGTGGCGGTGGCCGATGCCGTGCCGGAGGTCCGCCGGTATGCCGACTATGTGACGGCCCATCCGGGCGGTCGCGGGGCGGTGCGGGAGGTCATTGAGATGCTCCTGCGGGCATCGGGGCGATGGGATGCACTAATGGAGCGGTACCTGACCTGAGATTCGGATGGAGTCTGCGTGGCTGCTTTCTTGAGACGAGTTGTTGTGGGCGTGATCGCGGTGGCGGTCGTTCTGGCGGCCTTCTGGTTATACGGCCGGTGGACGGGAACGCCAAAACTGGACTCCTATCGGGATGAAGCGTTCTCGCCGATAAAAGCCGACAGCAATTCAGCAGCCGGGGAGGTGGGCAAGATCGGCGGCGTGGGCATTGAGGATGTCGGAGGCGCCCGCTACTATCACCGCGACCGCAACAAGCGGATCGACCGGGAGTTCGGGTTTGCCAAGCTGCTGCACAAGGTCCGCGATCAACTGGAGATCGAAGGGCCTTACATGAAGGTCTTCCAGCGGAACTTCAACTGTTCCATTACCGCCGACCGCGGGACTGTTGAGATTGAGACGGCGGCGGGCCGTCCAAGCCCGTCGGATGCGGCGTTCACGGGCAACGTGGTGATACACCTGCTGCCCCAGGGCGACAGCGATTTCTCGGAGTCCTGGGTCTATCTCGATGACGTGACATTTATCAGCGAGCGGTCGGTCTTCTCGACGGCCGGGCCGGTGCGTTTTCTCTCGGCGGATGCGGAGATGCTGGGGCGGGGCATGGAGCTGGTGTACAACGAGCAGTTGGAGCGGCTGGAGTTTTTCCGGATCGTCAAGCTTCAGTCGCTGCGACTCAGCAGCGGCAAGACCGATTCGCTGTCGAAGTCGTCGGACAAGTCGGGCAGGGATCGATCGGGGGGGGCGGCTTCAGGAGGGTCTGAACCCGGTAAAGCCGCGGCCGGAGACTACTACCGGTGCGTCCTTGGGGGCAACGCCACGATCCACGGACCTGATCAGCTCGTCGTAGCTCAGGACCGGCTGGTCATCAGCGACATCTTCTGGGCCCGCGCCGACGCCAATGAGCCCGCGGATGCGAACGCCGCGGCGGTTGGAGCCGGTGCTATCGGGCGCGACAGCATCCCTGGGCCCGCCGAGCCCAACACCGTTGTCCAGAGTCCGCTGGATGTGATGGTCACATGCGACCGGGGCATTCTGTTGGCCCCGGTGGACTCCATGCTGGGCCGCGAGATGCTCACCGACAGCAACATGCCCGTGGATACGAACGCGTGGCCGGCCGCGGCGCAGGACAAACCCTCTTTTTACACCGGCCGGATTGACTACAGTGTCATCACCGGGGACACGATCGCCTCGGGTCTGTCTCAACTGACCTTCTTCGCCGATTCCAACAGCGCCGATCCGAACAGCCGAAAAACGCCCGTCACCATCACGGCCCGGCGGGAGACCCGGTTTGTGGCCGATTCCAACCAGGTGATTTTCGACGGCAACTGCGTCTGTGTCATGCCTCCGAAGGATCCGAACCTGGGTAAAGACTACATCTTCCAGTCGCCTCGGATCATCGTGAACCTGCTGGGTGATTCGAACGACCTGTTCAGCGCGGCGGACATCAACGCGGTCGGGCCGGTGCGGCTGGATTTCGCCACCGAGAACATGGCCGACGCCACGGCGGCGCCCATGCCGGTTTCGGTTACGGCCCGCAAGAACGCCACCGTCCTGGCGGCCGCGAACCAGGTGGTCTTCGACGGGGATTGCGTCGCCACCATGCTCAAGGACGACCCGAATGTTCTGGAGACGTACATTCTCAAGTCGCCTGTGATTACGATGGACCTGCCCGATAAGACAAAGGGTTCATCGGGCGGGTCGGACTTCAAGCATATCGCCGCCCACGGGGGGCTGGTTGATATGGCTTCCGTGCGGACGGCCAAGACGGCGGCCGGGCAGCTCATGCAGGGTGATGGGGCGAATCTGGGCGGCATTGAGTTGAAGTGCCGCCGGTTCGATTTTGATCCGAACGAGGAGGTATTCATCGCGACCGGTCCGGGCATTATCCAGCTCGACAACAGCAAGATCGCCGAGCCGAATGAGCGGAAGGTGGGCATGAGCCTCCGACGGCCGTGTTACGCCTTCGTCCGAAACTTCGACAACCTCCGTTACTATCTCAAGGACAACAAAGTCATCGCGGACGCCGAATCCCAAGGGACGCTTCGCGTCGATTACATCCCCGTTCGCCAGGGCCGGTACGGCGAGCATGTGATTGCCACAGCCAGCCATGTCGAGGCGTTCTTCGCCAAGACGCTCGCCGGGGACAACGAGTTGTCCACGCTGCACGCCACCGGCGGAATCACCTATGAGGACGCGAAGAACCAGTTTGTGGGCAGCGAGTTGTTCTACAACCATGCCGAGTCGCTCATGACGGTCAAGGGCGACCGGACTCAGCCGTGCTACTTCAACGGGGCCCTGGTCAAGGGGATCGAGTACGACCTGAATACCGGGCGTGTGCGGGCGGAGCTGGCCGGGCCGGGGCTCATGCAGTTGAAGTAGCGTGTCCGCG
>DSDB01000536.1 GCA_011057845.1 Phycisphaerales bacterium
AGACCATAGACCATAGACCATAGACCATAAAGTGGCCAGATGAATCATTAGCCGCTGGTACTTGGGATTGGGCCGGTGGAGTCGCCGTTGGCGACGCTGTTCTTCATCGCGGGCAGGATGCCCGCGAGACGCAAGGGCGGGACGCCCTCGCCACGGGGGATGGCCTCGACACAGGCCAGCGGGGACGGGTATACTGGAGGTGTGATTGGCGGTTGATGGAGCCGATCTATTTGAAAGGGGTATATCATGGCGATGGCAAGGATTGAGAGGACTGTTGCATTGGTTGCGATAGGTCTGGTTGCGGTGTACGCCGGGGTGGTGCGGGCGGGGATGCCGCGGTTCGAATATCATAAGATCGCGGAGGTCGGGCGGCAGATGGGCCAGACGTCGCTGGTGGATATCGACAAGGACGGCAAGCTCGACTGGGTCGTGGGCGAGCGGACGAGGACGTGGTGGTTCCGGTATGTCGGGCCGGACCAGTGGATTCAGTACGACCTGGGGCAGGGGGCGCGGACGGATGTGGGGGGTACGGCGTTCGATATTGATGGGGATGGGTGGATCGACCAGGTGGCCGGGACGGGGTGGTATCGCAATACGGGAAAACCCCTGACGGAGGCGTTCGAGCGGCATGAGACCGGGGCGATCGCCTGCCACGATATGGTGGCGGCGGATATCGACGGGGATGGGCGGCTGGACGTGGTGGCTATCAGCGACGATAAGAATCACCCGGTAACGGTCTGGTACACGATCCCGGCGGACCCGCGGCAGAAGTGGGTGGAGCATCGGATCGGGGCGGGGATTCATGGGGGCGTCGGGCCGAGGGGCATCGGCGACCTCGACGGGGATGGGGATAACGATGTGGTGCGGGGCGATGTCTGGTTCGAGAACGTCGACGGCAAGGGGTTGCAGTGGAAGGAACACGCAGTCCTGACGCCGCCGGGGGGCAATCGGCCGGAACGGTATGGGCTGGCGATCAAGGTCTGGCTGTGCGATCTTAATGGCGATGGGGCGTTGGATATCATCGAGGCCGAGGCCGATACGCCGGATGGGCGGGTGTTCTGGTTCGAGAATAAGGGCAAGGCCCGGGCGTGGGAGTGCCATTTGATCTCGGCGGACCGGACGGGGCAGGACTTCCATTCGCTGGCGGTGGCGGATTTCAACGGGGATGGACGGCTGGACGTCTTCTCCGGCGGCGGGCCACTGTCGAAGGACGTACACAAGGGCTTCATCTGGGAGAACCTCGACGGCAAGGGCGGCCGGTGGAAGGAGCACCTGGTCGTCGAGGGTAAGGAGTGCCACGAGGCGGTCGCGGCCGACGTGGATGGGGATGGCGACGTCGATATTGTCAGCAAGCCCTGGAACGGCAACCTGCATTTCTATCTGCGCAATATGTCTGTCGAGGATGGGATATGATCCATGGAGCGGCGGCAGGCGCCGTGGCTGTCGAGGCAACAGGTGCTCCACGAAAGCCGCGTCATGGCGTAAGCACGCGCTGGGGGTGCGGTTGTGCTATTGGGCCGCCGGTTCCGTCGGCCATACCCAGTCGTTGAACCTCTGGATGACGACATAGTACACGGGAATCAGGAATACGCCGAGCATGGTGGTGACCAGTATCCCCCCGAAGACGGCGGTCCCCAGCGCCCGGCGGCCGGCGGCCCCGGCGCCCGAGGCGATGACCAGGGGAAGCACACCGAACGCAAATGACAGCGCCGTCATGAGAATCGGACGGAACCGCAGGCGGGCGGCCGTGACGGCCGAGTCAGCGATGGAATGGCCCTGTTCGTGATGGACCTTGGCGAATTCGATGAGGAGAATCGCGGTCTTACTCGCCTGCCCGATCAGGAGAACCAGCCCGATCTGTGTATAGATGTTGTTGTCCATCATGCGCAGGAAGGTCGCCAGCACCGCGCCGAACAGCGCCAGGGGTACGGACATGACGATGCTGATGGGGATGAACCAGCTCTCATACTGGGCCGAGAGGAAAAGCAGCACGAAGATCGAGGCCAGCGTGAATATGATGGGGGTCTTGTTGCCCGCCTGGATTTCCTGATAGCTCATGCCGGACCATTCGTAACCCATGGTGGAGGGCAGGTTCTCCCGGAGCAATTGTTCTATCTCCTGCATGGCCTGGGCGGAACTGACGCCGAAATTCGCCATGCCCGTGATCGTCGTGCACGGATAGCGGTTGTAGTGGAAGATGTTCTGCGGACCGGCGATATCGCGGACCTCGGCGAACGTTCGAACCGGGACCATCCGGCCCTGGGCGTTGCGGACCTCGAGTCGAAGAATGTCCTCGACCCGGGCCCTTGCATCCGCCCGGGCCTGCGTCAGGACCTTGTATGTGCGCCCGAACAGGTTCAGGTCGTTGACATAGGAGACGCCGAGATTGGACTGGAGCGTGTTGAACAGCGTATCAAGCGACACGCCCAGCCGTTTGGCCTTCGTGCGGTCGATATCGATGTACACTTGCGGGACATTCGCGCGGAACGAACTATTGACCCGGGTAATCGCCTTGCTGGATTGGGAGGCGAATACGATGCCGTCGCCGACTCTTTGCAATTCCTCCAGTCCGGCGCCGCCGCGGTCCTGAACCTTGACCTCGAACCCCCCTACCATACCCAGACCCATGATGGGGGGCGGCGCGAACGCAAAACACATCGCCTCCTGGATGGCGAGCAACTGCATCTGCACCTGCCGCGAAATTGATTCAATGGACAGGGCCGGGTCCTTTCGCCGGTCCCAGGAATCCAGCATGACGAAATAGGCCGCGCTGTTGGGCGCTATGACGCTGTTCAGCAGGGAGAAGCCGCCGATACAGACATACTCGCGGACGCCGGGTGTCTGCTCGAGTATGTTGTTGACCCGATCCGTGACCTCCCGCGTGCGTTGCAGGCCGGCGCCGGGCGGCAGTTCGACATTGACAAAGAAGGCCCCCTCGTCCTCGTTCGGCAGGAAGCCGCCGGGCAGGGCCAGAAAACCCAGGTACATGGCAAACACCAGCACGGCGTACAGGCCCATCGCGACGAAGGTCCTGCGCGTGATCCGCGAGACGACGGCCATATAGCCGGAGGTGGCGCCCCGCAGCGCGACGTTGAACCAGCGGAAGGGGCCGCGGTGCCGGGCGGGCGAGGGACGCAGGAACAGACCGCACAGCGCGGGACTGAGCGTCAGGGCGTTGAACGTCGAGAACACCGTGGCCGTGGATATGGTCATGGCGAATTGCGCGTAGAGGCGGCCGGAGACGCCCCCGATGAATCCCGTGGGCACAAATACGGCCAGGAGCACCAGTGTCGTGGCGATCACCGGGCCGGTAATCTGCCGCATGGCTTTGACGGCGGCCTGCCGGCGGGGCAATCTCTCCTCGTCGATAATCCGCTGCGTGTTCTCGACCACGACGATCGCGTCGTCGACGACGATACCGATGGAAAGCACAATGCCGAAGAGCGTAAGCGTGTTGATGGACATGCCAAAGAGCTTCAGTACGGCGAAGGTCCCGATGAGGGAGACGGGAATCGTCACCGCCGGGATCAGCGTGGTCCGCACGTCCTGCAGGAAGATGTAGACCGTCAGAATCACGAGGCTGACCGCAAAGGCCAGGGTTAAGAGGACCTCGCGGATGGACTCGGAGATGAAAAGCGTTGGGTCAAAGGCCACGACGTATTCGAGACCTTCGGGGAAATCACGCGCCAGACCGTTCATCGCCTTCTTGATATTGGTCGCGACCTCCAGCGAATTGGCGCCCGGCAATTGAAACACACCCATGGCCACGGACGGCACGCCGTTGTAGGCTACAAACCAGTTGTACAACTCCGAACCCAGTTCAATGCGGGCCACATCCCGCAGCCGAAGGATTCGACCGTCCGTATCGGCCTTGAGGACGATGTCGCCGAACTGTTCCGGGCTGGTGAGCCGTCCAAGCGTCCTGATCGTATACTGGAATTGTTGCCCGTTCGGACTTGGCGGAGCGCCCAACTGCCCGGCGGCGACCTGGACATTCTGCTCGCGGACGGCGCCGATAACGTCCATGGTGGTCAGTCCGCGAGCCTTCAGCAGTTCCGGCTCCAGCCAGATGCGCATGCTGAAGTCCTTGGCGCCGAAGACCGTGATGCTGCCGACACCCGGCACGCGGGACAGGGTGTCGCGCAGGTAGATATTCACGTAGTTGCTCATGTAGGTCTCGTCGAATCGTCCGTCCGGCGAGCGCAGACATACGACAAGCGTGATGTTGGTGGATTGCTTCTGTGTAATCACGCCGTATCGCTTGACTTCCTCGGGCAGCAGCGGCTCGGCCATGGCGACGCGGTTCTGCACCAGCACCGTGGCCATATCGACATCGGTGCCCACCTCGAACGTGGCCGTCAGCTCCATGGAGCCGTCGTCCGAACAGTTCGACGACATATAGAGCAGCCCGTCCACGCCGTTGATCTGCTCCTCCAGGAGCGTGGCGACGGTATCGGCGACGACCTCGGCGTTGGCGCCCGGATAGCGGGCGGTGACGACGACGGTCGGCGGCGTGATGTCGGGCGTCTTTTCGACGGGCAACAGCGGGATGGTGATGGCTCCCACGAGAATGACGACGAGGGAGATTACCGTGGCGAAGATAGGGCGGTTTATGAAGAACGTGCTGAGCATGTGTCACTCCTGGGCGGGCACGGCGTCGGGGCCATTCGATTCGGCGGGCGCGGCCGGGGTCTGTCCTTCGAATACGGTGTTCACCTTCATGCCGGGGAACACGAATTGAGCGCCTTGGAGGATATACGCCTCATCCGCCGACAGGCCCGATGGGATAACGCGCATCTCGCCGACCAGGCGCCCGATTCCAACCGGACGGCGACGGACAACCCCCTCCGGGTCGACGAGAAGCAGGAACTTGCCACCGATGTCGGTGCCAAGGGCGCGGTCATGCACACAGATCGCATCGGCCTGCGTTCCGACGGGCACCCGCACGCGAACAAACATGCCGGGCAGAAAGGCCTCGTCGGCGTTGGGCAACTCGCCGCGAAGCAGTAGGGTGCCGGTGCCCTCATCGACCCTGTTGTCCATGTAGTTGAGGATACCCGCATGGGGGAAGTCGGGCTCGTTCTCACGGGCGATGAAGAACGGCCGTGTCGAGCCGCCGTCAAAAGCCCCCACGCCCAGACGCTCGCCCAAGAAGCCCTCGCTGACGTAGAACTGCACATACATCGGCTGAAGCCGGACGACCGTCGCCAGCAGCGTCTGCTGGCCGGCGCCCACGAGATTGCCGGCATCCACGTATCGGCGGCTGATCCGTCCGTCAATGGGCGAGACAATCCGGGTGTAACTGAGGTCCAGATCCGCCTGTTTCAGGGTCGCCTCGGCGGCGGCGACGTAGGCCTCGGCCTGATCATGCTGGGCCCGCCGCGTCGTCACCTCCTGCTGGCTGACGGCGTTTGTCTTGATGGCCTGCTCAACGCGCTCAAGGTCCAGACGCGCCCGCACCCGTTCGGCCTGCCGCGACTGGAGTTGGGCGTAGGCCTGGTCCCTTATGGCCTGGTAGGCGGTGCGCTCGATCTCAAAGAGCGGATCGCCCTGTTTGACGCGAGAGCCCTCGACAAAATGGACCTTCTCAAGAAACCCCTGCACGCGGGCGCGGATATCCACCTGTTCGACGGCCACTGTCGTACCGATGAAATCATAGAATTCATCCACCGCCCGCACAACCGGGCGGGCAACGGTGACCGTCGGCGGCGGCATTTCGGGCATTTGGAAATTGGGCGAAAACGTAAAGAGTCTGTACAAGCCGTACCCGATACCCGCTA
>DSDB01000610.1 GCA_011057845.1 Phycisphaerales bacterium
AAGGTCAACAACGGCACGGCCGGCTTCGCGGGCAAGATCGACTTCAACGCCGAGCCGCCCGTCCTGCAGACCCCGGGTCCCATGCAGATTGCCAAAGACGTTCAGATCAACCCCGAGACAACCGCCAAACTGCTCCAATACGTCAACCCTATTTTCGCCAATGTCACTCTTATCAGCGGCGAGGCCAACTTCGACTGTGAGAAGATGGTTATCCCGCTGGCCAAGGGCGAACCGAACGCCATCGAGGTCGCCGGGACGCTCGCCATCAACAACATCAACATCCGAGGCACGGGCCTGCTGGGCCAGATCCTCTCGATCAGCCCCGCCGCGGCCCGAGGCGCGTACCTGACCGTGCACCCGACGGCGTTTACGGTCAAAGACAGTGTCATGCGGTACAAAGACAAGATGCAGATTGATTTTGGCGAGTATCCGTTCGACTTCACCGGGGCGATCAACATCGAGACCCTCGCCTTGGGCAATTACACCGTGACCACGCCCTATACGACCGACTTCAAGCCCGTTCGCTCCAGCCAGGCGGCGGGTGTCAAGCGCGTGGCGCTGCCCATCAGGGGCACGTTGGGCAATCCCAAGCTCGACACGGATCGTTTTCTCCAACAACAGGCCCTCGGCGGGCTGCTGGACCGCCTGCTGAAGTAGAATACCGAGCGCGGCGCACGTCGCCGCCGATGATGGTTGACACGGGCGCCGACGCCCGTGGATGATAGGCCGTAACCGAAGCCGTACGGGCTGCGGGGTTGGTGTGCGCCCGGCTTGCCGAACAGTCGGGCGCCGCGACCGGGTTGTCCTTTGCGCGGAATGAAAGGAAAGGTTATGTTCGAGCGAATCGTCGCCGTGCCCAGGCAACTGCTGACCACACCGACGGCCCAGCTTGGCAAGCTCGGCCGCTTCGCCGTCTTCCAGATCAAGCTCTGGTCCCACTGCGCCCGCCTGCTCCGCGCCAACCGCGCCGGCCAGCAGGCGGCGGCGCTGGCCTATCACACCATCTTCGGCCTTGTGCCGCTGGCCATTGTCCTGTTGCTGATCTTCCAGCTCTTTCCCACGCACCAGGACATCGCCAACCGTATCCAGTATTTCACTTACGAACAGCTCAACCTTACCTACGTCGAGGTCCCAGACCCGCGCGTCCCGGGCCAGATAATCCTCCTGACCGACTCCATCAACGAAATCGTCGGCGACTTCTTCAAGGGCGTCGGCACTGGATCCATCACGATTATCTCCGTCACGATCATCATCTGGGCCGCCATCGCCCTGCTCAATACCATTGAAAGGGCCTTCAACAACATCTGGCACGTCAGCCGCGGCCGCAACCTCCTGCATCGAATCATCAACTACTGGGCCCTGCTGACGCTGGCGCCGCTGCTCATCGGCGTCGGCGTTTACATCAGCGGACGTTTCGCCGTGGCGGATTATCTCAACAGAGACATCTTCGCCAAGACGGGACCCAGCCGATTCCTCTCGACATTCGCCCCCCTGCTCAGCGCCTATTTGATCGCCACGATCGCCTTGTTCCTGCTCTACTTTATCATGCCGAACACCAAGGTCAAGGCCAGGGCCGCCATTTCCGGCGCGCTGGTGGCCGCGGTGGTCTGGGTCGCCGCCAAGAACGCCTTCGGGTACTACCTGAGCGTCTCGAAGTTCTACCAGACCGTCTACGGCGTCCTGGCGTTGATCCCGCTGAGCGTTCTGGCCGTGTACATCACGTGGCTGATCGTCCTGTTCGGCCTGCAACTGACGTACACGACGCAGCATCTCAAGAGCCTCGATGCCGCCGAGATCGCCGCCGCCCGAAAGACCCATCGCCCGTTCATCGCCAATGACATTACGGTCATCAACATCCTGCGTCTGATCGCCGAGGCGTTCGAGCGTGGCAAACCGCCCATCAAGGCGGAGACTATCTGCACGCAACTCGACCTACCGCCAGAGTTCGGCGACCTCATACTGCGCCACCTGGTCAGCGCCGGGCTGATCGTCCTGACCAGCGAACCCGCCAACGGCTACCTCCCGGCGAAAGCCCCCTCGGCTATGCGCCTGGCCGATGTCCTGCAAATCGTCGCCTCCATCGCCCTGGCCCAGAACGCGCCCGACCAGCCCGCCATCATCAACCGGATAGCCGAATCCCAAAGAGCCGCCCTCGCCGACCGTACCCTGCAACACGTCCTCGACAACCCTTCGCCGCCGGGTATCTGACAAGAACCGTGTTGCCTGCGGGCGGAAAATATAATGGAATCTGACGACGGCATCGACTGGATTCGGTCGCTTCGCGTGTTGCAGGACCCCTCCGAAAACAGTTGCGGCGGGCCGGTCGGAGGGTATACTGATGTGGAAACTGAGCCCGGCAGGGTTCTCTCGGAAAGGACGAGACGATGTCGGACAAGGACCACGACATACAACGAATACAGATGCTTCTGGACATCATGAAGGCCAACGACCTGGCGGAGTTGGAGATCAAGCACGGGGATGACAAGATCGTCCTGCGGCGCCAGCAGCCCCAGCCAACGATCTACGCCGCCCAGGCCATGCACCCGGCCGCCGCGGCGCCCGCGGCGTCTGTGGCCGGTCAGAATTCGGCCGGCGGTGCGGCCCCGCCGGTCGAGCAGAACCTCGTGGCCATTACCTCGCCCATTGTGGGCACGTTTTATGGCACACCCAGTCCGGACGCCGACCCCTTTGTCGAGGTCGGAACCGAGGTCGATTCCCAGACCGTCGTCTGCATCATCGAGGCGATGAAGGTCATGAATGAGATCAAGGCCGAGGTCAGCGGCGCCATCGCCGAGGTCTGCTGCACCAGCGGCCAGGCGGTCGAATACGGACAGGTGCTCTTCAGAGTTCGTCCCCATTAACGCCGGTTCGGCAAAGGGCATTCAGCGGGCAACCCTATGCTTTCAAGAGTACTCATAGCCAATCGCGGGGAGATTGCCCTGCGTATCATCCGGGCCTGCCGCGAGATGGGGATCGAAACCGTGGCCGTCTACAGTGAGGCGGACCGAGCGGCCCCGTACCTCAAGCTGGCCGATGAGGCGGTGTGCATTGGCCCGGCCGAGTGCGCCGCCAGCTATCTCAACATCCCGCGGATTATCAGCGCCGCCGAAATCACCGCCGCCGAGGCCATCCATCCCGGCTATGGGTTCCTCGCCGAGAACATCAACTTCGCCCGGATATGCGCCGATTGCGGCATCACATTTGTCGGTCCGGGCGTCGAGGCGATGAGGCTGCTGGGCGACAAGGTGGCGGCCCGCGAGGTGGCAAGGAACGCCAAGGTCCCGGTCGTGCCCGGCTCCGACGGGGCCATCAAGGACGAGAAGGAAGCCCTCAAACTGGCTGAGAAGATCGGCTACCCGGTAATCGTCAAGGCGGCCGCCGGCGGCGGCGGACGCGGTATGAGGGTGGTGCATAACGATATGGGGCTGCGCAGCGGCCTGGCGGCGGCGAAGGCCGAGGCCGAGGCCGCATTCGGCGACGACTGTGTCTATCTGGAGAAGTTCATTGTCGAACCGCGGCATGTCGAGGTCCAGGTCATGGCCGACGCCGCCGGAAACGCCGTGCACTTCTACGAGCGGGATTGTTCGATCCAGCGCCGCCATCAGAAGATGATCGAGGAATCCCCCTGCCCGGTGCTTGATGAGCCGACGCGAGAGAAGCTCTGCGAGGCGGCGCTTCGACTGATCAGGCAGTCCAACTACGTCAGCGCCGCCACCGTGGAGTTCCTCGTGGACAAGGACAAGCAGTTCTATTTCATCGAGGCCAACACCCGCATCCAGGTCGAGCACCCCGTCACCGAAATGGTCACGGGCCACGACCTGATCAAATGGCAACTGCGCATCGCCGGCGGCGAGACGATCAACATCCGGCAGGAGGACATCCGCCTGCGGGGCGTCGCCATGGAATGCCGGATCAACGCCGAGGACCCGCAGAACAACTTTTCTCCGTGCCCTGGCCGTATCGACGCGTACATCGTGCCGGGGGGGTTCGGCGTGCGGGTCGATGCCTTCGTGCATCAGGGCTGGACCATCTCGCCCAACTACGATTCCATGATCGCCAAGCTCATTGTGCACCAGAACACGCGAGCCGAGGTGATCGAGACCATGAAGCGGGCCCTTCGGGAATTCGTCATCGAGCCGGTCAAGACGACCATCCCGGCCTGTCTGGAGATCCTCTCGCACAACCTGTTCGTCAAGAACAAGATCGACACGGGATTCGTGGAGCGGACCCTCTTCTAGCGGTGGCGGCGGTTGTCCGCAATGCTTTTCACGCGCCCTCTCAGCGTTCGAGGCTTACGAGGTCTTCGTAGGTCTCGCGGCGTCGGATAACGGTAAACACGTCGCCATCGGCGAGGACCTCCGGGGTTCGGCCGCGTGCGTTGTAGTTACTGGCCATGGTGAAGCCGTAGGCCCCGGCGGTGAAGGCCGCCAGCAGGTCGCCGCGGGCCAACGGCGGCAACGCACGGTCCTTCGCCAGGAAGTCGGCCCCTTCACAGATGGGCCCGACGACATCCACAACCTCAGTTCCCGGGATAGACAGGTTCTCATCGCGCCGGTCGGGGACGAATCGCTCGGCCGGTGCGACCGGCCAGATAAAATGAAACGCCTGGTACAGCGACGGACGAATCAGGTCGTTCATACCCGCATCGACGATGACGAATTTCTTCCCGCCCCCGGTCTTCGTATAGAGCACGCGCATCAGGAGTATCCCGGCATTGGCGCAGATACTCTTGCCCGGCTCGAGGATCAACCGAAGCCCCTTGCCCTCCAGCAGGGGAATCAGCCCCGCGGCGTAGTCCTCGGCCGATGGGACGGAGTCGGATACGTAATCCGCCCCGTACCCGCCGCCCAGGTCCAGCGCCTCGATGGCGTGTCCGCGGCGGCGCAGCTCCGCGATGACCGGCAGTATCTTCTTGACGGCGTCGACATACGGGTCGATGGTCTTGCCGCCGCTGCCCAGATGGACGTGCACGGCGCAGAGGCGGACATCCGGATTGGCCCCGTACGTGTCGAAGACCTTCAGCGCCCGCTCGATGTCCACGCCGAACTTCGTCTGCTTGCGGCCGGTGGCGGTGTACTTGTGCGTGCGGTAGTCCACATCGGGATTGACCCGCAGGGCCGCACGGGTTCTGCATCCGGCCTGCCCGGCCAGGCCGATCAGGTTCTCCAATTCCGCCTCGGACTCGATGTTGAAGTAGCCGATGCCCGCGCGAAGGGCTTCGGTCATCTCGACATCGGTCTTGCCGACGCCGGCGTAGACGATGGTCTCCGGGCCAGCTCCGGCCTGCATGGCGCGGTACAACTCGCCGCCGCTGACGACGTCAAATCCGCTGCCGGCCCCAGCCAAAAACCGCAGGATGTGGATGTTGCCGCATGCCTTGACGGAGAAACAGACCATGGTATCCAGACGGCTGTAGGCCTTCTGGATCTTCCGCAGGTGGTCGAGAAAAGTGGCCTTGCTGTAGATGTAGACGGGGGTGCCGACGGCCGCGGCAATGGCCTCGACGGCGACGTCCTCGGCGTATAACTTCGATTGGCGGTAGTGGAAGAAGTCCATGGCAGCGTATTAGAAGTCGCATTTTTCGCTTACGGAACGGCCCCCGACGGGCCGAACGAACCGGTTAGTATACGCCTGCGCCGCCCTATTTCAAGGGCCGTGTAGAACCAGCCCGTCGCTGCGAGAAAAGCCGCCGCTAACGGAATCTCCCCCACGGCGTTCGCGGATGGCGGCCTGTGCCGAAGGCAAGGGCCGGTTCAGACGATCCCGTCGC
>DSDB01000609.1 GCA_011057845.1 Phycisphaerales bacterium
CCGCCTCCGCCAGCGGCCTCATATCGTTACTCGTACAGGTCAGCTTCAGCACCCGGTCGCTCACCCACCGCTCCAGCGTCCGGCGACTGTCCCACGGACAACGCTGACTGTAGAAATCCGGCGAAAAGATCGGAAGTTGCTCCACGATGAAGAAATTCAGGTTGACGTTTGGAATCTTCCGCTTTGCCACGTAATCCAGAGGCAACACGTTGAGATTTGCCAATAGGCAACATTGCCGTCGCGATGAGACCTCCGGCTTGAAGAGGATCAGGGGAGCGGAATTCGCCACTCCAGCAAAAGGGATGAAGGACGCAATGACAGTGCGTGTGTCGGTCGCTCGCGTGACATTTCGAAATGCAGGGAAGGCCCCCGCAACAGGAATGCCTGCACGTCGGATCACCTCCGCTTCTGAGACCCACCATCGTGGCGCGACGAAGAACTCGGGGTTCTGGTGGTCAACCGCAGTCGCTTCAACAGTCTGGCCCTGATTCATCCAGTTCTGATCCTTGACGTACACGCTGCCGTAGCGGTGGTCATAAGACCTGAACATCTTGGACTCATACAGAGGCAGAAGCAATTCGCGCCCCTTCTTCCACACCGTCCCAGTCGGTCTGTATTGGGCTGCCTTGAGTTGCTCTGCAGAACGGAAATGTTCTGCATCGTTGGTCTGGTCAAACATGCGCAAGAACCGTATGCCCCAAGGGTTTCCTCCCTTCTTGCGAGTCCGATCAATTAGAACTGGAACACGCCTATAGACGGCTCTGACAAGTTCAGCCTCGCGCGTTGACCGCAGAATTGGACACGTATGGGTATTGGGATTGAGCAACTTGAGATCTGCCGTGGACAAGGTGATATGGCGATGCCTCTCCCGCAATTCCTCCATGGTGTGGGCAAAAAACACGAAGTCCGTAGCCTCAGCTCTCAGTGCGCGACCGTTGAACAGCAGAATGCAGAACTTGTACGAGCGGTGGACATCACGAAAAACGGGCGCCATGTTCTCAAAGTCATAGAAACCCTCCAGCACTCCGTCATCAACCAGCGCCGTGAAGAATCCTCGTGTCGTATGTTCAGTCCCGATGCCCGAAGGGACAAGCACACCCGCACGGCCTGTTGAACGAAGAATGTTCCGTGACAGCTCGGCGAAGACCGAGTACGTGTTGACATCCCCTCTACCCGTCAGCAAGTACCGCCCGCAAGTGCGAATATGTGCGATGGTATCACTCGCCAGGCTCTTGGCCTTCAGGTAGTGGGCGTGAAGCTCCGGGTGCGACTCTTGGAGCTTTGCGATGAGCCGCCGCCGCGTCGCGGCGCTGACCGAGGCGGCAATCTCCGGCATCACCGCGTCAAAAAACTCCCGCTCCTGGACCTTCATCCGTTCCCACGGCGGATTGCCGATCACGCAGTCGAAGCCCGGATGGGCCCGCTCGAACACCGCCGCAAACGTGCCCTTCCAGTCCATCGCCCGCCGGTCCACCGCCGCGTCGCTCACCAGACTGTTGCGGCACAGGATGTTGTTCGACAAATCCGCCAGCGTCCTGCCCTTGTGCGCCGACCGAAGCCACAAAGCCAGTTGCGTAATCTCCACGGCCTCCTGCGACAGGTCCACGCCGAACAGGTTGTCGTGCAGGATATAGTCGGCCCGGGCCGCGGCCACCTCGTCGGCCCCATCGCGGTCGTATGGCCGCAGCAGCCGGGCCACGTCGAGGTACTTCTGCTCCAGCACGTCATAAGCCTGGATAAGGAACGCACCCGAACCGCACGCCGGGTCAACCACCTTGATATCCCGCAGCGCCGCCACGGCCGCCTCGACGAATCGCCGGGCTGTCTTGCGGTCGTCAATGGCGTCCGGACACGGCCCGGCCAGCCCGTGCGCCTCGGCTACGGCCCCCAGCCGCTCATCCGCCACCCGGCCGACCGTCTGCTCACAGATGAAGCTCGTGAACTCCGGCGGCGTATAGTATACCCCTCCCCGCTTTCGCTCGGCCGACTTCTTCATCTTCGGCCCGGTTCGCTCATCCAGCGCCGTCTCGAACAGCCCGCCCAGCCGAATCCGCTCAATATCCTTGATCGACTTCTCGAACAGATGCCCCAGCACGTCCACGTTCACCTCGTGCCGGAAGTCATACTCCCCCACCACCTTGAAAAAGTCCGTCCAGTCATCGTCCAACTCCAGGTCATCCACCGCCGGGTCCGCCTTGAACAGCCCCCCGTTGTACGGCGCAATCCCGCGCTTCGGGTTGCCCGTCTCGATGCTCCGGAACAGATCGACGTAGTTCTGCCAGCGAGGATTCGTCACCCGGGAAAACGGCGGTATCCCCTCCCAAGCCCGCCGCAACGACTTGTCCGGCAGCAACTCCCGGTCCTCGCAGAACGCCACGAACACAATCCGGTCAATCAGCTTCTGCGCAATCCGAATCGCCTCATCCAGCGGCTGGTTGTGCGGCTTGCCGCACAGATGCTGTATCAGCCGAATGCGATTGAAGTCGTAGTAGTCGTACAGTTCATCGCCGACCTGCCGCTGCCGTTCCAGACTGGCCTCCAACAGCGCATCCATCCGGGGCGCCTGCCCCATGGCCGACGGTAGAACCCCATCGCGTTGCAGCAGGCAGTAGAACTGCTGGAATATCTCTTCGTTTCGCAGGTCCGCCAGCGTGAACAGCTCGTATATGTTCGGTGTCTGATTGCGGTGGTAGATGCGGAAGCTCACATAGTTGCACACGATCCCCCACGGGCACGGCGGCAGTGCGTTCAGATAATCCCAGCACTGCTGCACGGCCGTGCGCCCATTGAACTTGTCGCGGTCCACGTTCGTCCGCGGCCCCTTCAACTCGATCACCGCCCGCGGCCCATTGCCCCCCGAAGTGCCGAACAGCCCGATGGCCGCATCCGCCTGCCCCCCGTTGACCGAGTACTTGGGCTTGAGATTCCACCGCTCCTGGCCCTCCGAAAACAACGCATACCCAAGGGCCTCGCCAAACACCTGCGTCAGAAACTCGCCCTCCAGAGCCGTTTCGTTCTGAGTCTCCAGCTTGCCGCTCGACTCCAGGTCCGCCCACCGCACCATGATCTCATAGGCCCGGTCGCGGGCGGGCCCCGCCAGCAACTTGCTGCGAGACTGTTCCCGCAGCTTGCCGGGTAGAAACAGCGGGCGTTTGCGCCGGTCATCCCCGTATCGCGCGGTATTCAGTTCCCCAAAAAGGTGTTCCTGCTTCGGCGTCATATTGGTGCATCCGCTTTCGGCGGCGGTCAAGTCCCGATATTCTATGTAATTGCCCGCGCCGGGCAAGACCTAATCCGACGCCAATCCCAAAGACAACCGGGGCAATCGCTGGAGGTTTTCGTTTCCGCCGCGGGCGGTGGGTTGCTATAATCCCGGCGGACTGTCAAGGGGGGGGTGTTTTACGGTCTATTGCGAGCAGGTGGATTATGGCACAGGATGATGGTTCTATGGATCGACACAGTTCGCCCGCCTTCGGGCGGCCACGCCGTGACTATGGCGGGCCGCCCCCGGTTCCAGGGGCCCATCCGCCCGTGCCGCCGCCCATGCCCGTTGACATACCGCCTGTCGAGTCACCCCTGCCGCCCGGTGGTTGCATCCCACCCGCCTCGTTGAGGGCCGGTTCGCCCGTCGATACCACAGCCGCTCCCTGGCTACCGGAGGTCCCAACCCGCCCGCTCTACCGCCCGCGTCTCTTCTTCCGCACCGACATACCCCTTCGATGGTACATCCCCCTGATGGGCGCCTTCAGCCTCATCCCATCGCTCATCCTCTCATTTGCCCTCGCTCAAACCGGACTGCTCACCGAGGACACACGGCCGAAGTTCGAAGGCCCGCCCATACTCGTCTTTCTCGGCATGATTATCCTCTCGCCCGTCATCGAGACCCTCCTGATGGCCGCCATCCTCTGGGCCGGTTCCTTCCTCACCGGCAACAAAACCCGACTGGCGGTCGCCTCCGCCGTCATCTGGGGCGTGCTCCACTCGCTGGCGGCCCCGGCCTGGGGGATCACCGTCGCGTGGCCCTTCTTCGTATTCTCCTGCGTCTACCTCGGCTGGCGCGACAGGTCCGTGGGTCGGGCGCTCTTGGTCGCCATGGCCCTGCACGCATTTCACAACGTCCTGCCCGCCGTCGTTTACCTCATCGGTGCGTATGCCGGGTGGATCTGACGGCCGCCGGATGAAGTGGCATCCGCACGATACTACCCCCCGCTTGTCATGCTCAGCGGAGCCAGGCATCTCGGCCGGACACCCCTTGGAAGACGGGTCCCACCATCACGCAATGCAATTCGAGTCCGCATGGCCCTCACGGTCCGACCCGGTAACCCGTGACAGACATCTCTCATGAGGCCAGGGCCGTCGACGCCGTCGACGCCTCAGCCATCTCCGTTATGATGCGAATCATCGCCGCCACGGCCGTCCTGGCCGGCCACGTCCGGCACCCACGGGCCGGCTCTATGGCCACCCACGCCGGCGCCAACGGCAGAATAATCGCCTCCGGCGCCGTCCCTTCCAGTTCCGCGGTCAACCGAACCAGCACGTCGACCATGCTCACGGGAAAGCCAACCGGCTCGGCCACCCCCGGCCGCCCGGAACAACCCTCTGCCGAGCCGAAAACATAGTATTGCCGGCACGCCAGCGGACGCTGCTCATACATCGAACAACACCCGAAATGAAGGAACGGGCAGGCAACCTTCAGGCCCTCATACCATCGCGACACCGCCAGCAACGCCCCGGCCCCCGCCGTCGGGTCCCCGGACATCGGACGCAACACAATCTCCGGCGGCGCTGATTTCAGTATCCGCCTCGCCGCCCCCAGAAGCGCCAACTCGGTCATGTTCCGCCGGCTCGGCGGCTCGCGTCGAATACACTGCGCCAGATAGAACGCCTCCGGCGGCGATATGGGAACCAGACACCGCGAGCAACACGCCGAGCACCCCTTGCAACAGGGCACGTTCCACCGCCGCGGATGAGCCTCCAGCGCCGTCTCGGTAATGGCGTCGCACACCTCGTAAGCCAGCGGAACCAGATCCGCCAGCGTAACCCGCTCCCGCATGAGACGGATATCCAGCCGCACCATCGTCCCGGCCACGGGGATACTGAGCCGCAGATCGTTCGCCAGCGGCACGACGTTTTGCCCCGATAAGACACCACTCCGCCGGCCGACGCCGCCTTTTATGCTCTCTATCTGCATGCCCACTTCAGTCTCGGCCTCCTTGCCTGAAAACACGGCCTTCGCAAAAACCGGGCGACTCGGCGCCCGGCCAAGCCTGCAAGGACCCACGCCAGCGATCCCCGCGCTCTAAGCCCCTGATCGCCCAATTCCCTGCAAACGTAAGGAAAATACTGGCCCAACGCCGAAAAAACCGCCCAAAACTGTAAAATTACGTATTTACCACGTATGACTTCAGCCACTCCCAGCCCCGCACCACAGGCCTCCCGCCCGTGTACCGTGGCGAGGGCATCCCCGTGGCGAGGGCATCCTGCCCTTGCGTCCCGCGGGCGTCCCGCCCGCGCATAACACGGGCATCCTGCCCGTGCACCGTGGCGAGGGCATCCTGCCCTTGCGTCCCGCGGGCGTCCCGCCCGCGCATAACACGGGCATCCTGCCCGTGCTAATGAACCCCGTCGCCGCAGGCGACTCAACCCACGCAATGCGCAACACGAAACATTCAAACTTCCCGATATTCTCGTAAGTGATTTCATAGCAAGTCCTTCCGCAAGTAGAAACAGGCATTGAGGACGTGCATCAGACCCGTCAGAAGGCGGTAGA
>DSDB01000178.1 GCA_011057845.1 Phycisphaerales bacterium
CGATGAAGGCGATGCGGTGGTTCCCGGCGAGGAACCCATGCTGGCTTTTTCGATGAAGCAGACATGCGGGGCCTGCCATACGTACAGCGCCATCAGCGGCGGCTGGCATTTTAACGCGGGCGATCCGAACGTGAAGTCGGGGCGTCCGGGTCAGCCGTGGATATACGTGGACTGGGCCACCGCGACGCAGGTGCCCCTGTCGTATCGGGATTGGCCGGGGGCGTTCAAGCCGGAGCAGTTCGGCCTGAGTACATGGGCGTTCGCCAAGCGGTTCGGACTCCATCTGCCCGGTGGCGGGGTGGCCGAGGCCGAACCGGACGATATGGGCGAGATGGGCCGCCAGATCGTCTCGGGCAAGATCGAGATCAACTGTCTGGGCTGCCATCATCGAGGCCCGGCGCAGGACCAGGCCGAATATGCCGCGCAGATACTGAAGGAGAACTTCCGCTGGGCTTCGGCGGCGGCCAGTGGCGTGGCCGCTGTATCGGGCAGCGCCGCCAAGATGCCTCCGACCTTTGACCCGCTGATGCCCGACGTCATCACGGATCCGAAGCTCATCCCGCAGGTGCCGAAGATTGCCTACCATGCGGGTGTGTTTGACGAAAAGAACCAGGTGTTCTTCGATATTGTCCGCCGGGTGCCGAACGACCGGTGCTATTACTGCCATTCGAGCATCAATGTGACGGCCCACGGCAACGAGAAGTGGGAGGTCGATGAGGATATCCACCTGACGGCGGGCATGACGTGCGTGGACTGCCACCGCAACGGCCTTGGGCACAACATCATCCGTGGTTGTGAGGGCGAAGGGGCCGGTCATCTAGCGGCCGTTTCGTCGTGCGAAGGCTGTCATCTGGGCGGCCACGATGGCATCCCGACCGCCGGGCGGCTCGGCGCGCCGGTGCCGGAGCACGTCGGGATTCCCACGGTGCATTTCGAAAAACTGGCATGTACAGCATGCCACAGCGGGCCATGGCCGGGCGACGTAACCGCCCGCGTGAAGAACTCACAGACGCATTTACTAGGGGTGCGCGGCGTCAACAAGGCCGCTGACGCCCTGCCCCATGTGGAGCATCCAGTTCTGGCTAAGCAGGCCGATGGCAAGTTGGCGCCGCATAAGCTGGTGTGGCCGGCGTTCTGGGGTGTCATGAAGGACGGCGACGTGGAGCCGGTGGGCATCGAAGTTGTCAAGACGGCGGTGGGCGATTCGCTCAAGGGCAGTGCCTACTCGCCGGTAGGCTCCTGGCCGCAGTTCGCCGACGCCAACGTGATCGAGGCGCTGGGCAAGCTCGGCGAAAAGGTCGACGGCGAGGCCGTTTACGTCTGTGGCGGCAAGGTGTTCAGTGTGGCCGACGGCAAGCTCGTCGGCAAGGACCACAAGGCCGCGCAGGCCTATCTGTGGCCTATCGGCCACAACGTGCGGCCGGCGGCTCAGTCGCTGGGTATCCGCTACTGCACGGATTGCCACTCCACGAAAGAAGGGTTCTTCTTCGGAAAGGTGGCGATCAGCGGGCCGATCGAGGCGGTGCGTGGGACTACGGCGGACATGGCGACGTTCGCGGGCGTCGATCCGACATTGACGAAGCTGTTTGCGATGTCGTTTGTCTTTCGGCCGATGATGAAGATCGTCGCGACGGCGGCATGCGGGGTCATTGCGCTGGTGCTGTTGCTGTTCGCCTTGAAGGCCCTGGGCGTGGTGGTCGCCGCGATTGTCGGTAAAGACTAATTCTCAAGTAAAGGAATGCTGCGATCATGTTCCGTACGGTGTCGATAGCGGGTTTTGTGGCGTTGGCGGTTGCAATGGTGGTGCACGCGGTTTCGTGCAAGGCGGCCAAAGGGGCGCGGCGGGCGTCTACTTGCGGGGCCGGACCTCTGATTGCCGCATTGGGCAAGCTGGCGGGTTTTGTCGTGCTGGCAAGCTTTGCGGTGCTCGTGCTCACCGGTTTCTGGCCGCGGGTGGTCTTGAAAGAAGCGATCTGCGGATATGGTCTGATGCTGCATGCGACGGCGGCGCCGGTGTTCATCGCGGCCCTGGCGGCTCTGGCGGTGCTGGGGGCCGATTCCAACCGTCTGAACAAGTCCTACCTCCCGTGGCTCAACAAGCTGCTCGGTCGCAAGGGCGGTGATGGCGAGGCGCTGGAGCGGTTTGAGCTTTCCCGCAAGGTCTGCTTCTGGCTGATACTGATGCTGGCTCTTCCGCTGGCGATGTCGATTGTGCTGAGTATGCTGCCGCTGTTCGGCACGCACATGCAGGAGGTGATGGCCGAGGTGCACCGGTACTCGGCCCTGGCGATCTCACTGGTGCTGATCTTCGGCATGTACCTGTACGTGCGGGCGCGTGCGTAGCGGCACGATCGCCCGGCGGCCTAACAAGTCAATGGATCCGACCTGTCCGGGCGGCGCCGTCGGGACGGGTCGGACGTGTGTTTTCAAGGAGAGGTGTGCGCCATGGACAAGGTGAAAGTCGCGGTTGTGGGGCTGGGTTTCGGGGCGGAGTTCATTCCCATTTATCAGAGACATCCCAATGCGGAGTGCTACGCCATCTGTCAGCGGGACCAGGCCAATCTCAACAAGATCGGCGACCAGTTCGGGATCAAGCGGCGTTTCACGCGATTCGAGGATCTGCTGAGCCTCGACGAACTGGATGCGATTCATGTCGTCACGCCCATTGCGGACCACGCCTGGATGAGCATGGAGTCGCTGCGGGCCGGCAAGCACACCGCCAGCACGGTGCCGATGGCGACGACCGTGGAGGAATGCCTGGGCATTGCCAGGGCACGGGCCGAGTCGGGCAAGGTGTACATGATGATGGAGACGGCCGTGTACACGCGGGAGTTTCTGTACGCCAGGGAACTTGTTAAGACGGGCAAACTGGGTAAGATACAGTTCCTTCGAGGCTCCCACCAACAGAACATGGGGCTACCCGGCTGGCCGGCGTACTGGTACGGCTTTCCGCCGATGCACTACGCGACCCATGCGGTCAGCCCGCTGCTGTGCATCTCAGGGACCCAGGCCGAGTCGGTCGTCTGCTACGGCTCCGGGCGGATCAACGATGAATATGCGAAGCAGTACAATTCGCCGTTTGCCGTCGAGACAGCCTTGGTGAAGCTACGGGATTCGGACCTGGCCTGCGAGGTGACGCGGTCGCTGTTCGATACGATTCGCCAGTATCGCGAGAGCTTCGATGTCTACGGGACGAAGCTATCGTTCGAGTGGGAGCAGGTCGCCGGCGGCGGCTGCGTGGTCTATTCCGGCTACGAAGACGCCGAACGCGTGGAAATCCCCGACTACGGGCATCTTCTGCCGAAGGAGATTGCGCCGTTCACCGGTCACGGCGTCTACGACGAGGAGCACGAGCACACCTCGTTCATCCAGGGGTCCGGGCACGGGGGCTCGCACCCGCACCTGGTGCATGAGTTCGTTCGGGCGATCGTCGAGGGGCGCGAGTCGGCCGCGGACGCTGAAACGGCGGCCAACTGGACGATGACGGGCATCTGCGCCCATGAGTCGGCGAGCAATGGAGGCAAGCTGATTACGATCCCGCGGCTGTAGCGGCGGCCCCGGAGGGTGGATGGGCGGTGAATGGAAGGTTGCTTTTGCCGTCTCGCGTGGTAGTATTTGGACGGTTTCTCACGGCTCGGCGGTGTCGTCGAGACCGGGCGCTCAGGCGTAACGAAAGACAGTAAGGAGAAAGAAATCATGAGTCATGGACTGCTGCCGGATTATGTCAGAATGGCCAAGCCGAATCCGCCGGCTAATCGTGCGCCGTGGTACAAGAATACGGCACCGACGTATGCGGGTATTATGCTGTGGTTTGTGTTCTGGATGGGCGTGCCCAGCGGCGGCAAGGTGCAGCCGGATCCGGGTGGAGTGCTCTCGCAGGGCGTAGTGACGGCGCTTTTCGGGCTGGTCCTGGCGGCGCTACTGTGCCACTTTCTGTACTACCTCGTTCCCGGCCTGCTGGGCATGAAGACGGGCCTTCCACTGTACATCGTCGGGACATCGACATACGGCGTTCAAGGCGGATTCATCATGCCCGGGTTTCTCATGGGCGTGCTGCAGTTCGGATGGCTGGGCGTGAATGCGTACTTCGCATCGCTGGCTCTGGCGCCGCTGGTGGGGGGAAGTCCGGCGGCCCAGAAGGTGATAGCGATCCTGTGGGCGGCCGTGGCGGCGTTTGTCGGTTTGAAAGGCATTCAGTATGTCGCCAAGGTGGCGACATTCCTGCCGCTGATCCCGCTGGTCATTCTTATTGTCATGCTGACCAAGACGCTCGGCGGGGTGGGCGATTTTGACGCCGATGCATTCGTGGCGGCTGGGACGGCAGGCAGTGTCAACGTGGGTGATCTTGTCGCCGGCAGCGTGCCGAAGGGATTGAGCCTGTTCGGTGTGATTGCCCTGAGTCTGTCGTATGTCATCGGCTTTTTCGCCACGGCCGGGGCGGCCGGAGCGGACTTCGGTATGAACAATTCCGACAAAAAGAACGTCCAGATGGGTGGTCTCGTCGGTATCGCCGGAGCGACGATTTTTGCCGGCGGAGCCGCGTTGCTGATTGCCGCCGGGGCTTTCGGCAAAGGTCTTGGCTATGGGCTGGGCGTTGCTGATGCGGGATTCATGGGTAGTGTCATGGGCAGCGAAAGCGCCGGCAAGACTATGTCGCTCCTGCTGGCTGTTGCCGCATTCCCGCCCGCATGCTTCTCGTCCTTTATTGCGGCCAACAGTTTTAAGACGACGCTTCCCAAGGTCAATCCCCTCATCTCGGTGGGAGCTGGTACGATCGTGAGTATCGTGCTGGCCGTGACCGGGTGGGCCGGAGATGCGGCTGGTGTATTCACGGTCATCGGTGCTTCGTTCGGACCGATTTGTGGTGCGATGATGGTGGATTATCTGCTCTCGGGCCAGAAATGGGCGGGCCCGCGCGCCGGATTCAACATGGCCGGGTGGATTTCCTGGGCCGTTGGGTTCGTGGTCGGCATGGCTCCGTTGGTTGGGTTGGCGAATGTTCCCGCGGCGCCGCTGGTGGCGTTGATTGTGGGGGCGGTGCTGTATTTCGTGTTGGCCAAGGCGGGGTTGCAGTCGCGGGTTCTTGAGATGCCCGCGGCGGGCGCCGCTAAGGGCTAGGATCGGCGTAAGCGATCTCGCGGCCGCCCGGCCATTGCGGGGGTTGCGTTTGACGTGTTCGGCAGGGGTCCGGGGGATCGGGTCCCTGCCGTTTTTTTGGTGGGGCCCGGCGCTGGGGCTGTGGGTGTAAGTGCTTTGACAGGCTATGCTTAGACCGATGCTCCCGACATGGCCGACAGCGTGGTTGGCCGAAGAAAAAAGGCGGCAATTATACTAGGGGTGTTCTTGACATCGTCCTATTGCACGGGTAGACTTTCTGGCTTTGCGGGCGGCCGGTCGGGCTGCCGAAGAATATGGCGTTGTCGGACTAAGAGTTCAGGAGTTGAAAGGCAAGACCGATGAGAAGAAGTATTGATGGGATTGTTAGGGTTTTCGTGATTGGCATGTGCGTCTTGACGCTCTGTCTGTTTTGCTCGTGCAAGCAGAAGGAAGAGCCGACGCCCACTCCAGCTCCCGCCCCGTCGGGCGATACGGGCGGGGCCGGCAGCGGCTCGACGGAGCCGGCGCCGGTGGTAGCCGAGACGCCGAAACCCGCTGAGCCTGCGCCGACGACCCCTGTTGCCGAGGAACCCAAAGCCGCCGAGCCGGCGCCCGCGGCTGAGCCCGAGGCCGTGGCGGTGCCCGCCGGGATGGCGCCG
>DSDB01000681.1 GCA_011057845.1 Phycisphaerales bacterium
AGACCTCAGACCTCAGACCTCAGACCTCAGACCATAGACCATAGACCATAGACCTCAGACCTTAGACCTCAGGGCCGCAGGGCTGATGTCCAGTGAGTCAAGACTAACGGCGTTGGTCCGGGCGGTCAAGACCGATACACGCGGCAGTTGACGGTTCGCCACGTGGGCTGTACCCTCTGAAGGGCAAGGGTTGGGTGTCGCCGATATGACCCGCGCAATACGCAATACGCAATACGAAAAACGACCATTGGCTGAGAACATCGAATTTGCCGACAACTGGAAGGACTTCTTCGCCGCCGAGGGCTTCGCGTCCTTCGACGACCTCTTCGAACGCACGAATCCCGGATGGCGGATCGGCAAGAAGCGGGTTGTCGCCTCGTTCAGCCTGGGTAAGGGCGCCGGCCCGCGGCACTTTTTCATCAAGCGATTCCTCCGCCCGCACCTCAAGGACATGCTCTTTACGATGATGTCCACGGGTCGTCTTTGCAGCCAGGGCCGCTACGAATGGAACGCCGCCGGCCACCTGCTGGGGCACGGCATCGGCACGTACCGGCCGGTATGCGTGGGCGAGCGGAGCGTCGGGCCCATTGAGAGGTGCTCATTCTTCATCACCGAGCGTCTCGAGAGCATCCCCCTGACGCAGTATGTCAAGACCCGCTGGCCTGCCTTTGCCGAGGAACGAAAGCAGCAACTCATCCGCGCCGTCGGCCGTTTCGTCCGCCGCATTCACGATGCGAAGGTCAACTTCCCCGACCTCTACGTCTGGCACATATTCGTCAGTGAGGACTGCCGACGCACGACGCACGACACACGACACACGCAATACGGACCCGGCGGTGGGGACATGTCCTGGGATTTCGACATCATCGACCTGCACCGCATGACCACTGGCGTCACCGATCCGCGCAAACAGGCCGCCAACCTCGGCCGACTCGACCACTCCATGATCGACGAGTTTTTCAGCCCGGTTCACAGGCGGCTCCTGATCGAGGCCTATGCCGGCGACAATCCGCCGCTGCCGGTTGATGAATTGGCGGCCATTGTCCGCAGGGTCTCGGCCGTGCTCTCTCGCAGGCGCCGGCCCAAACCGTATTAAGGGCGTCTGTGAGACGCCGGCCTGTCGCGGCCTGGGCCTGCGACAACGGTGCAAACGGGCGGCTTTCATCGCACGCCTACGGGCAAGGCGGCCCCGCGAGGAACAAACGGGATACCTGCGCCGCTTTCCACAGACGCTCTAAAGCTTTCTTGCCTGTCTACCCGAAGACATATAGTGAAGCCGCCACTTGACCCGTGGCCCGGCAGGCCCCATAATAAGGGGTTGTACCACCCCATTCGAACCGGATGGCCGGGCCCTTACCCGAAGGCCCGACCCCAGCAATAGTGAAAGAGCTGATGAAGCAGTCTGCTGACAAGGCAATCCCGGACGGTTCCGTCCGTGCGTCCGATAAGAAACGCCGGGCGAGGCGTCGCTTGATCCTGACCATTTTCCTGGTGGCGGCGGCGATCATCGTCTGGGAAGAAGTCCTGAAGTATCACGTTATTCCCAAGCGCTGGGGGTCCGTCGAAGCCGGACATATCTACCGCAGCGGGCGGCTCTCGACCACCCTGGTCAAACCCATGCTCCAGAAATATGGCATCGACGTCATCGTCGATCTGACGTCGGACATCCCTACGGACAAAGAGCACATCGCCCAGAAGGCCGCCGCTGAGGAACTCGGCATTCGTGTCGCGCGATTCCCGCTCGGAGGCAGCGGAACCGGTAATATCATCTGCTACGCCGGCGCCATTGCTACTATTGTCGATGCCCTGCAAAACAACCAGACCGTCCTGGTCCACTGCGAAGCCGGCAGCCAGCGCACCGGGGGGGTCATCGCTTGTTACCGTCTGCTGGTCCAGCAAAGAACCACCGAGGATGTCTACCAGGAACTCCAGGACTACGGCTGGCAGCCCGACGACTACAAACTCGTTGACTATCTGAATACCAACATGGCCATCCTGGCGGACATGCTGCAGAAGATGGGCGTTATCGAGGAAATCCCGTCGCCACTGCCCCTGCTGCCCGATACCTACGGGGCGCAGCCCTCCCCCCGGCCGGTCGCTTCTCTGGCGCGCTGAACCGCCGAGCCCACATACATGCACGCTTGGCCCCCGCAGGCTCCCGCCGATAGTCGACCGGGCACGCCATTGCGGATTGCCGGAACAGGCCCCAAACGCGGAATCATCATTTGCCAAGGCTCGCGACCCTGCTATAATACGCCGCAACCCGTTCGAGGCGTGCCCTGTTGGGCCGTGGCGGGTGTTTGGTGCAGTTGCCCAGGGCGGGGGGGCGCCCCGCCATTGGCCGTGAACGCCGCAAGGATTTGGCATGAACCTCCTGGAAACACACGAACTCGTCAAGAAATACGGCGGTCGCGTCGTCGTGGACAAGGTCTCCATCCAGATCCAGCAGCGGAGCATCGTCGGCCTGCTGGGTCGAAACGGCGCGGGAAAGACCACCACCTTCCGCATGATCATGGGCATGATCAAGCCCAGGTCCGGTTCCGTCGTATTCGAGGGAAAGAACATTACCCGCCTGCCCATGTACCGCCGAGCGCGCCTCGGCATCGGGTATCTGTCGCAGGAGCCGAGCATCTTCCAGCGGCTGAGCGTCCGGGATAACCTCATGGCTATTCTGGAGACCATGTCGCTGACCCGCGCCGAGCGGGTCCGCCGGGCGGCCGCGTTGATCGACCGCTTCGCCCTGCGCGAGGTCGCCAACAGCCACGGGCGATTCCTCTCCGGCGGCGAGCGGCGCAAGCTGGAAATCGCCCGGGCCATGGTCACGGAACCGTCGCTGATCCTGCTCGATGAGCCCTTCAGCGGCGTGGACCCTATCGCCGTGCAGGACCTCCAGCACGAGATCCGCCGGCTGGTCGCCTCGGGCGTGAGCATCCTGATCACCGATCACAACGTCGAACGCACCCTCGAGGTCGCCGACAAGGCCTACATCATCGACCATGGAACGGTCCTGGCCGAAGGCCCCCCCGCCGAGATCATCAAGAACGAAACCGTCCGAAAGACCTACCTCGGCTCCACCTTCACAGGCGACGAATTCGACTGATTCACAGGCACAACGATCATGTTTAATCCCAACAGAGTCGAGCTGACGCGATACCCGGCTCCGGTTCTGGGCAGGGTCGCCGCGCCCATCGAGACCATCGACGAGAGCATCCGCGCCCTCGTTGACCGCATGGCCGAGATCATGATTGCGAACAAGGGCGTCGGCCTGGCTGGCCCGCAGGCGGGCGTGGGCCTGCGAATCTTCATCATCTCCCTGACCGGAACCAAGAAGGACGTCCGGGCCTATATCAACCCGACCGTCACGCCGACCTCGGACGATTCCGACGCCAACGAGGAAGGCTGCCTGTCCATCCCCGGCGTCTACACCAAGGTCCGCCGCTACCGGACCTGCACCGTTACGGCCACGGACCTCGACGGCAAGCAGTTCACCGAGGACGCCGACGGCCTCTACGCCCGGGCCCTGCAGCATGAATACGACCACATCGAGGGTATGACCATCGCCGATCGCATGGGCGCGACCGCCCGAATCGCCCACCGCCGCCAGCTCAAGAAGCTCCAGAAGGAATACGAGAAGCGAGAGTAATCGCCGTCTATCCGTGGCAAATAACGCAACCGTACGGTGGGGCTTGCCCTGCCATCACTAACGTAAAACGCAAAGAGTAAGACCCAAAACCAAAGCCCAAAACCCCAAGCCGGCCGCTCACCGCGTCCGGTCGGGGTGGCGTTCCTTCACATCAGCGAAGGGATGGCCGAATGAGCCGCTGGTCTTTGCCCAGGCGGGTTGGTCCGAGTTGCACCATCCCTTGCCTGCGGCAGGGGATGCCACCCCCAGGCTTTGGCTTTTTGAATTGTGGCTTTGAGTTTGAAGTCCCGTGGGGTGGCAGCCTCTCGCGGAGCGAGGGGCTGATTCGTCTCGGCCCTTGCCTGCGGCAAAGGCCGCCACCCCGCTGAGCATCGAGTATCGAGAATCCAGGATCGAACTGAAACCTGGAATCTGTGGCCTGAAACGTGAACCATGAACATCGTCTACCTCGGCAGCGGACAATTCGGTATCCCGAGCCTTGAGGCCATCGAGCGGTCCAGCCACCGCATCGATCTGGTCGTCAGCCAGCCGGCCAGCCCCGCCGGCCGTGGGCGCCGACCACGCCCGACGCCCATGGCTGAGTGGGCCGCTCAGCGCGACATGCCGCTCATTGAGACCCCTTGTTGTGACGCCCCGCCCGTTATCGAACGCATCGCCGCCGCCGGGCCCGACCTGATTGTCGTGATTGCCTTCGGCCAGCGGATCGGCCGGACGCTCATCGACCTGCCGCCCAGGGGCATCATCAACGTCCACGCCTCCCTGCTGCCGAAGTACCGCGGCGCCGCCCCCATCAACTGGGCCATTATCAACGGCGAGACCCGCACCGGGGTGAGCATCATCACGGTCTGCGACCGCATCGACGCCGGCGACGTGCTGGCCGAACGCGCCACGGACATCGCCCCAAGAGAGACCGCCGGCGAACTCCACGACCGGCTCGCCGAGCTGGCGGCGCCGCTACTGGTCGAGACCCTCGACCGCATCGCCGACGGAACCGCGACCTACACCGAACAGGACCACTGCCGCGCCACGGCCGCGCCGAAACTCCACAAGTCCGCCGGGCTGCTCGATTTCAACCTGCCCGCCGAGGTCGTCGAACGGCGAATCCGTGGCCTGTGGCCCTGGCCCTGCGCCTGCTGCACCTTCCACTCGGCCAAGACCGGCCGGTCCATCCCGGTGGCCATTGCCGCCGCCGAGGTCGTCGAGCCGTTCGATCCCACACCGCGGCCGCCCGGAATGCTCGACCGTGATATGTGCGTCGTTTGCGGCACCGGCGCACTGCAAATAACCCGGATCAAACCCGCCTGCGGGCGACTGATGAAGTTCAGAGACTTCGTCAACGGCCAGCACGCCGCCTGCGGGGATGCCTTTACCAGCGACCTCGCGAGCCTGTGATGAACCCAAGGCCCGGCCGCCAGTTGCCAAATGAGGTTGTGCGATGCTGAGGCCACCCGCCCGATGTGTGTCAGATGTCATCCGAGACCCAGATGCTTCGCTACGCTCAGCATGACAAGGGGCGGGCGGTATCATACGAATGCAACTTCATTGCGCCACCAACCATGAGCCACTGTTGTGAAATCTGACCCCAGTCACAAGTCCGCACGCACCGCCGCCGCCGA
Organism: Phycisphaerales bacterium; assembly: GCA_011057845.1. Classification (GTDB taxonomy): domain Bacteria; phylum Planctomycetota; class Phycisphaerae; order Sedimentisphaerales; family Anaerobacaceae; genus UBA2266. Next base: position 5,260 of record DSDB01000681.1, read on the forward strand.
GGCTCTTGCGCGCTTCGATCCGCGGCGCGAGCGTATCGATGCGGAGGCGCTGCTGGCTGATACGCTGGAGAAGCAGCGGGCCACGGACCTGGTCTCGGCGGCCGTTCGGAACCTGGCCGCCATCGACCACGTGATTGAGAGGTTCTCCGGTCGGCCCGTCAAGCGGATTACGGGCGAGCTGCTGGCGATCCTCCGCGTGGCCGCCTGCGAGTTGATCTACCGCCCGCAGACGCCCGACTACTCCATCCTCAACGAGGCCGTCCAGGCCGCCAAGCAGAGCCGCGGACCCAGGCAGGCCGACTTCGTCAACGCCGTCGGCCGTCGGATTCAGCGGCATATCATCAGCCGGCAAGTGCCCCTGGAGCCTGCCGCCGCCCGCTGCACGCTGCCGCAGACGCCCGACAGCGGCTGCCGCTTCGACGCCGACATCCTGCC
>DSDB01000435.1 GCA_011057845.1 Phycisphaerales bacterium
ACGACCAGGAGGAAGACCGATCCGATGATGTAAATGACGTTGGCCTTGACGCCGTCATAGAAGGCCATAAAGGCCTTGGTGAAGACGGGCAGGTCACTGCCGATCTGGGAGAAGATGACGCGAAAGCGCGGGATGATGAAGGTCATGATGAAGATGACGATCAGCAGGATGAAGCTCAAGACGAAGATGGGGTAGGCCATGGCGCCTTTGACCTTCTTGGCCAGCTTGTCGCGTTCGTCGTAGTATTCGGCCAGCTTGCGCAGGGTCGTGGGAAGGGCGCCGCCGGTCTCGCCGGCCAGCAGCATGCAGCAGGCGAGCTTGTTGAAGACGCGGGGGTGTTTGGCGGCGCTGTCGGACAGCGACTCGCCCTTGCGGACGTCCTGAACGATCTGGCGGCAGGCGTCGCGGAGGGTGAGATTGTCGATCTCATCGGCAATGGTTTCTATGGCGCCGGTGATGGAGATTCCACCCTCGATCATGGTGGTCAGTTGCCAGCAGACGGCGGCCATGTCCGCGGACTTGACGCGTCTTCGCCGCGAGGGGGCGGCGACCTTGGCGCGGGCCGGTTCGAGTTCGGTTACGGACACCGGGATCAAATCCTGTTCCCGCAGCCACCCGAGGACGTCGTTGGCGGTCAGGGCCTGGGTGAGCCCCTGTCGGCGGGTGCCCGCCGAGTCTCTGGCGATGTAGTTGTAGTTCTTCATTTGAGCAGTCCTATTCAGCGGCGACGCGGAGGACCTCGTCGGCGGTGGTTAACCCCTCGGTCATCTTGCGAATGCCGCTGTCGAGCAGGCCGCCATAGCCCTGCTTACGGGCGGCGGCGCGGATCTCGGCCTCGGACTTGCCCTCCACGATCATCTGGGCCAGCTCGTGATCGATGGGCAGGAACTCGAACACAGGCAGGCGTCCTTTGTAGCCGGTGCCGCCACAGGCCGTGCAGCCGGCGCCATGGTAGAAAGCCCCGCCGGACGGCAGGTTGAGCCGCTTGAGCAGGGCCGGTTCGAGTTCGGCGGGCTCTTTGCACTTGTCGCAGATTCTGCGGACAAGCCGCTGGGCGAGGATGAGCCGGATGGTGGAGGCCAGCAGGAACGGTTCGACGTTCATGTCCAGAAAACGGCTGATGGTGCTGGGGGCGTCGTTCGTGTGGAAAGTGCTCAGGACCAGGTGCCCGGTCAGCGCGGCCTTGATGGCGATGGAGACGGTCTCGGCGTCCCGCATCTCGCCGATCAGGACGATGTCGGGGTCCTGGCGGAGGATGGATCGCAGGCACCGGGCGAAGTCGAGCTTGATCTCGGGCTTGACCTGTATCTGGTTGATGCCGGCCAGACGGTACTCGACGGGGTCTTCGACGGTGGTGATGTTCTTTGTGGGGTCCTTGAGGTAGTTCAGGGCCGAATAGAGCGTGGTGCTCTTGCCGGAGCCGGTCGGGCCGGTGACGAGGATGATGCCGTGAGGCATGGAGAGGATGTTCTTGAATTCCGTGAGGCGTTCGGCGTCGAAGCCGAGTTCGTCGAGGCTGTGCTTGACGGCGGCCTTGTCGAGGATACGCATAACGACCTTCTCGCCGTAAATCGTGGGCAGGACCGAGACGCGAACGTCGATGTCGCGACTGAAGGCGCGGACTTTGAAGCGGCCGTCCTGGGGTAGCCGGCGTTCGGCGATGTCCATGTTGGAGAGAATCTTGATGCGGGCCAGCACCGCCGCCTGCATCTTTCGGGCCGGGGGGACCATCTCACGCAGGGTGCCGTCGACGCGCATGCGGATGACCATGGACTTTTCCTGGGGTTCGATGTGGATGTCGCTGGCGCGGCTCTTGATGGCCTGGCGCAGGAGCAGGTCGACGAAGCGGATGACCGGGGCCTTGTCGGCGTCGGCCGTATTCGATGCCGTGGAGTCATCTTCCTCTTCGAGGATGGCGATTTCTTCGTCGCGTCCGGCTCCGTCCTCCACTTCCACCAGGTCGCGGAGACTCTGCTCTTCGGCGTCGGAGCCGTGGTAGATGGTCTCGATGGCCGCGGCGACCTGACTGGGGCAGGCGATGACGACGTGGACCTGGTTCCGCATCTTGAGGGTAATGGTGTCGATGGCGACGACGTTAAGGGGGTCGCCCATCGCTACGACGATGTGGCGGTCGCGTTCACCGACGACAATGAGGTCGAACCGTTTGGCGAGGCTCTCGGGCAGGGAGCGTGCGAGTTCCAGGTCGATCCCGGAGAGGTCGTCGAGGGGATGAAATTCAAGGCCCAGATACCCGGCCAGGGCCTCTGTGACCTCTTGCTCGGAGAGCATCTGGAGCCGAACCGCCACCTCGCCGACGCGGCCGCTCTCGGTCTGCTGGGTGGCGAGAATGTGGTCGAGCTGCTCGTGAGTCAGTAGACCGCCGGCGACGAGGAACTCGCCGAAGAGTAGGTCGGTTTGTGTGTGCCCGACGGCGGCCGTTTTCAGCTTGGATGTCGTCTGCATCGTGTACCCTGCGTCCGTTGCCCCCAGGCCGTGTAGGCCTCAGTTTGTTTCCTTGCTGCGGCCCCAAAGAAAGTCTGTTTCAGGATAGGCCGCCAGCCAAGTGGGAATCGGCAGATTCTGCGTGCGGGTTCTGATTTTGCACCAGTTTTCCGACTACGTAAGCCGGTGTACGGCGGGCATGGACGGGCGGCCGGGTGTGCTAAAGTGGGCCGCACGGTGTATTTATGGGGCGTACAGACCCGGTGAAACGTGGTTATCGGCCGGCTGGCTGCGGCAGTAGCGAGTTCTGGGACCCTGGGCAGAGTCAGGTGAAGCGATTCTCGGCAAAAAAATCAGGGTCCGTCGCAGCAGGGGGCTTGACGGACGCCGGAATGGTTGCGATAATTCAGTACATGCCGCGGATGTGGCGGAATTGGCAGACGCGCAGGCTTCAGGTGCCTGTGGGCTTATGCCGTGGAGGTTCGACTCCTCTCATCCGCATAAAATGCAGTCGCGACGCCGACAAAGGATAAGACGGGGCCTCGGTAGGGGCGTTGCGACGGCATTCTTCAGGGGGCTGGCCGGCGTTTTGACTTTGAAGAGGCTGGCGTAGTGTCCGGGGCCGTAGCCTTCGATTCGAGGAGGTCATGGAGGTCTTTCATGCGCAGGATGGCTCTTGTCGGGTTGGCTGTTGTCTTGGGGATTTGTGGGGCGGTGCGGGGGCAGGCGGTTGGGGCGGCGTATTATGAGAACCTGGGGGATTTGCCCTATCTATATGGGAATATCAGTTCTCACTATTTGTCGAGCTACGACCGGACGGGCGGCAATGACGACGGCTTTCGCGGCACCTATTCGCAGCTCTATGTGCAGGATAACGGCGAGCACGTGATCTTCGAGGAGAAGGGGCCGGGCTGCGTCTATAACCTCTGGTTCACCGGCTCCGGCATTGACCTGCACTGGGGCAAGATCCGGCTGTATTTCGACGGAGAGAAGACGCCGCGGTTCGAATGCGAGGCCAGGGACCTGTTCAGCGGCTCGCGCAAGCCGTTTGTTTATCCACTGGTGGGGCATTCGCTTCGGCAAGTCCATCCGGGTCTCCACGGAACACGGCCACGCCAACGATACCCCCGCGAACTACTCTTCGCTGGTGTACTACTACTATGACCGAGCCGGGCAATAACCGCCGCCATGAGGTCGGTCAGTGGTATGTGAGTCTCATGGCGAAGATGGGGGTGTGGTCGGTGGACCTGTGGGCCGCGAGGATTCGACCCTCGATACTTGATACTGGATGCTCGATACTCGATGCTTGGCCGTTGGCCGGCGGGGAGGGGGCGTGGGTGATGGTCAGTTCGTCGTTCTCGAAGGCCTCGGCGAGGTAGGTGATGTGGAGGGACTCAATTGGGGGCAGGTTGGGCTCGACGCGGGCCAGGGCTTGGAGGGCCCAGCGGACGTACTGCGCGTTGTTGACGTGGTTGTTGGCGTCGATGGCCGAATGCGGGACGCGGATGGCGTCGATGATGCGGGCGTCCTGTGGAGGCTGGAGGCGTTCGAGCGGCCCGGCGACGAGACGGCCGGCGGTGGGAATGTCCTGGAGGCCCAGACGGTGCAGGTTCTTGGCACGGCCGTGAGACCTGCCCAGGACCATCCACTCGGAGGAAGCCGTCAGCAGGCTCTCAACATCCTGTATCGAGGCGGCGTCCATCGGGCCTTCTGTGCTCTGCAGACGTCTGAGGCGGCGGGCGTGCTCGATGGCGTTGACGGCGTCGAAGGCCTGGAATTCCCGTGTGGCCACGGCCTTCGTCGAGCCGGACGGCCAGGTCAGCAGGGTGACGGTCTCGCCGGCGCGGGGCAGGCGGTTGATACGGAGGTAGAAGTTGGCCAGGACCCAGTAGGCGTCGAGCTTATCAAGCGTCGCTCGGCCGAACTTGAGGGCCTCGGCGTGGGCGACGGCGGCGTTCTGCAGGCTGAGCATGAGTTCGCCGATGGTGATCAGCCCGTCCGCGCCGCAGGCGGATGGGTCAACCTTGAAGGACTGCCGTTGCCAGGGCGGCCTGGTCAACACCTCCTGCGGCGTACGTTCGGACTGCGTCTGCCCGCGGGCTCGCCTGTCTTGGGCTTCGTAGACGCGCCGCAACTCGTCGGCTGTCAGGCCGGCATACGTCTCGGTGGGGGGGCCCTCGGTGATCACCAGCCAACCGGCATCCAGCGACATCCTCAGGACGATCAGGACCACGGCGATCAGAGCGGTTGGGGCAATAACCGGCGGCAGCAGCATCCCGGCCAGGCTAAGGGCCACCCCGCAGGTCGGCACGGTCAGATAGATCGCCATCAGTCGAGGGAAGGCCGTTCCGCGGATGTCCTCAAATGTCGCGGTCCTGTATTGCCGCCCCTGGACGTAGTTCCTCACGAAGTCGATGCCATGACTGACAAACAAACACGCCACCGTCCACGCAAACCACGGGATTTCCGCAAAGCACGCTCGAAGAAACGTCAGCAGGTAGCGACTCTGCGCCGCCTCGATGACCCATCGGTCCGTCGTATCACGGGAAACCACCTCCGAGAGGATGGTCATGAGCAATGCTCCGTGGGCAATGGCAATCACCGGAAAGCTGATAGTATAACCGACCAGTGCAAGCAATCGCCGCGGCTCTTCAAACAGATGCCGTTTCGGAAGCCAGAGGAAGCGGAGAAGCGTGAACAGCAGGAATGGAACGTTCTCGGCCCAGTAGAGCATGATGACGGCGACGGCGCTCCATTTCAAAAACACGACGCCGATGATAGGCAGCGCGTTAGCCATGACCAGGGCGGCAACCTGGCTGATGGGGTGTCCGAAGACCACAGCCCGTTGAGGGCTGCCTGATGCCGTGGGCAAGATGTTGACTTGCGGTTCGGGCATCGTGCTACTTCCCAGCGAGGGCCTTATGCTCGGCCTTGTGCAGGACGACATCGACGGCGGTCTTGAGGGCTATCAGCAGGATGAGGATGGGGATCGGCGAGCCCAGGAGCATGGTCAGACCGCCGCCGAAGATGATGGTGACGTGGAGGATGACGATGCGTTTATAGGGCTGGATCATGAGCATACCGGGGTTTACGCGGTGGCGTTCACCCTTGATGAGGTAGTTCTGGACGAATGAGACGCCGTGGCTGATGAAAAGGGCCAGAAACATGAGCGTAACGGCGCGGGCGCTGCAGAGAACGGTGGCGATAGCACCAACGAGCATCTGCAGC
>DSDB01000138.1 GCA_011057845.1 Phycisphaerales bacterium
CGCGAATCGGTGATGTGATACGTGGCCCCGCGAGCGATCTCCAGCATCCCAAGCGTCACGATAAACGACGGCAGCCGCCATCGGACGATCACGCATCCATTGATCCATCCGCACGCCGCCCCGACCCCCATCGCCGCCGCAATGGCCGCCGGCAGCGGCCACGACCCCTTCACAATGCACACGCTCATCACCGCCCCCGATACCGCCAGCACCGAGCCGACCGACAGGTCGATGCCCCCGATGATCAACGCGAAGGTCATGCCCACCACGACAATGCTGATATGGGGCACCTGCGCGGCGATCGTGAAGAACGTTGTCTTCGTCAGGAAGTTCTCGGCCCGGACCCCAAAATAAATCACCAGGACCGCCAAAGCGATCGCCATCGCCAGATACTCAGTCACCAGAGCCGGTATGTATGCCATCAATCTCTTCATGCGCCTGGCATTATATCCCATAAACGTTGTATGTCATTCTGAGCGAAGCGAAGAATCTCTCGCTTTCGACACCCGGACCCTTTCCCTTCGCTGCGCTTAGCGTCAGGGTGGCGGCCTTGAGAGAGCTTGTTAACCTGCCGTCTTGACATATTCACTCAACGCGGCCGTCATGATGGCCTCCTGCGACCACTGTCCCCGGTCGAACGTGGCCGCCAGTCGCCCCGCGGACATCACCGCGATGCGGTCGCAGACGGCCATCAGCTCCAGCAGGTCCGACGAGACCATAATCACGGCCTTGCCCCGCTCGGCCAACTCGCCGAGCAGACGGTAGATCTCGAACTTGGCCCCGACGTCGATCCCCCGCGTCGGCTCGTCGAAGATCAGGACATCCGGGTCTTTGAAGAGCCACTTGGCGATCACCACCTTCTGCTGGTTGCCGCCGCTGAGCTTGCCCGCCGTCTGACCCGTCGATGCGCAGCGGATCGTCAACGCCCGGCAGTATTTCGCCGCCGTCTCGTCCTCGGCGGGGCGATTGATCCACCCCAGACGCGACAACACCCGCAGATTCGTCACCGAGATATTGTGCCGGACCGAAAGCGGCAGGAACAGCCCCTGCTCCTTGCGGTCCTCCGTCAGCAGCGCGATGCCCAGGCGAACCGCATCGGCCGGGCGGCTGATCTTCGCGGCCTTATCCGACCCGCGAAGATAAATCTGGCCGGCCGTCCGCCGGTTCGCCCCGAAGATCGCCCGCATGGTCTCGGTCCGCCCCGAGCCCATCAACCCCGCGAACCCAAGTATCTGCCCGCGGCGCGCCTCGAACGTCACCCGTCGAACCCGCGGCCCCGCCGTCAAATCCACCACCCGCATGGCCGGCTCGCCGCCGGCCGTCGCCGGTCGCAACGGCTCGCTCACCAGGTCCCGCCCCACCATCATCCGCACAATAGCCTCCGTCGAGACCTCGCGGATCGGCCTGGTATCGATCCGCTTGCCATCCCGCAGCACCGTCACGCGGTCGGCGATCCGCTGTATCTCCTCCAGCCGATGCGATATGTAGATGATCCCAACCCCCGTGGCCCGAAGCCGCCGAATCTGCTCGAAGAGCCGCTCGATCTCGCGGTCGGTCAGCGACGCCGTCGGTTCATCCAGGGCCAGCAGCCGGCACTTCTGCGACAGGCCCGCCGCGATCTCGACCATCTGCTGCTGACCGGTCCCCAGCGTCGCCACGCGCGTGGCCGGGTCGATCTCCAGCCCCAGGCGGCGCATCAATTCGGCCGCATCACGGTTCAACGCACGATAGCGAATGAAGCCCAACCAGCTCGGCAGCTCCCGCAGGAAGATGTTCTCGGCCACCGTCAGCGTCGTAATCAGGTTCAATTCCTGCATCACCATCCGCACCCCGCGGAACTCCGCCTGGGCCTTGCTCGACGGCGCATACGGCGCTCCCGACAACGACATCCGCCCGGCATCGGCCGTATCGACGCCCGCCACGATCCGCGTCAGCGTGCTCTTGCCCGCCCCGTTTTCCCCCACCAGGGCGTGCACCTCGCCGCGCCGCACGTCGAAGTCCACCCCCGACAGCGCCTGGACGCCCGGAAACGCCTTGCTCAATCCTCTGACTTCAAGCAGCAGCTCACTCATGGTCTCAAAACACTGCCCCAAACGCCATTTGTCATTCTGAGCGAAGCGAAGAATCTCTCATCTTCGACGCCCAGCCCCTTGGCCTTCGCTGTGTCCGGGGCCGCCGTGACGTCTCCGTGATGGTCTCCTATGGCCCGAGCGTCTCGGCCGTTATCAGGTCCACCGGCGTTTCCTTGTCTACCGGCGCGCCGCCTTCCAGCATCTCCAGCGCATACTCGATGCCAAAGACCGCCAACCGGTCCCCATGCTGGTCCACGGTGCACAGAATCTTGCCGGCCTTCAGCAACTGCTGCACGGCGGAGATATTGTCGAAACCGATCACTAACACGGAATCCGCCTTGCCCGCGGTCCCAAGCGCCGAAACGGCCCCCAGCGCCATGCTGTCATTGGCGCACATGAACGCCTTGAGGTCCGGGTGCTCGGTCAGCACGCCGGAAGCCACCTTCTCGGCCTTGTCCATCTCCCAGTAGCCCGACTGCGAGCCGGCGATCTTCAGTTGGGCCGCCTCGGCCGCATCCTCGAAGCCGAGCTTTCGCTGAATCCCGTTGAACGCCCCCGGAATCCCCTCGATAACCGCCACCTTGTCCCCCGGTTGCAGCCGCGCCGCCAGATATTCGCCCGCCATCCGCGCCCCCTTGCGGTTGTCGGGACCGACGAACGGAATCTTGACTTCCTCGCTCGCCAGCACCTCCGCGTCGAACTTGTTGTCGATATTCACCACGATGATGCCCGCCTTCATCGCCTTCTTGCACACCGGGATCAGCGCCTTGGAGTCCGCCGGGGCAATCACAATCGCATCGACCCCCCTGGCGATCATCATCTCCACCAGCTCGATCTGCTTGCCGACATCCTGCTCGTTCTTGATCCCCTGCGCCGACAGCGTATACAAATCCGGATGCGCGGCGTTGTGCGCCCTGGCCCCATCCTCCATCGTCTTGAAGAACTCATTGGCCAGCGACTTCATCACCAGCGCGATCCGCGGCTTGTCACCGCCGGCGGACGGCCCCGGCTTGCAGCCAACGACCGCCAAAACCATTGCGATCAGGCACATCCACAGGACGGAGTAGCTCCATCGTTTCATACTCAGGCTCCTTCAAAGGAATGTTGCTTCGCAAAGGCCGCCACATCCCCGGCCGTCGGCATGGAAGGCTGCGCCCCCATCTTCGTCACCGACAGGGCCGCCGCCCGCCCGGCGTAGACCGCCGCCTCGCGGACCGTCCGGCCCCGCGTTAGGGCCGCCGCCAGCGCCCCGGTGAACGCATCGCCGGCCGCCGTGGAGTCGACCGCCGTGACCTTCGGCGCGGCCACGAACTGTGCCGAATCGGCGTCGGCCAGCAGGAATCCCGTCGGGCCCATCGTGACAATGACATGTTTGACGCCGCGCCTCAACAGTATGCCCGCCGCCTGATGCGCCGAATCGGCGTCTTTAACCTCGATGCCGGTAAGGATGCCGGCTTCCGTCTCATTGGGCTTGATAACGAAGGTCTTGCGTAATAAATCGTCACTCAGTCCCTGCGCGGGCGCCGGATCCAGGATAAACGGCACTCCTCGCCTGTGCGCCAGTTCCGCTGCCCGCTCAACGGTTTCGATTGGGATCTCGAGTTGCGCCGCGACCGCCCCGGCCGATGCAATCACGTCCGCGGCCTCATCCACGTCCGATGGGCTCAGCCTGCCGTTGGCCCCGGGCGCAACCACGATGACGTTATTGCCCTGGGCATCGACCGTAATCAGCGCCACCCCCGACGGCGTCCGGGGCGTTCGCCGGACAAACTCCGTCCGGACACCGACCGCGGCAAAATTCTCCAGGGATTTGTCCGCGAACAGGTCGTCGCCCACGCGGGCCACGAAATACACATCCCCGCCCAGCCGCGCCGCCGCCACCGCCTGATTGGCCCCCTTGCCCCCCGGAACCATCAGAAACTCCCCGCCCAGGACCGTCTGGCCAAGACGCGGAATCGTCTGGGCCTTGACCACAAGGTCCATGTTGCTGCTGCCGACAACGACGATATGGCCCTGCCCTTTGCCGATAACACACCTTACCGCAACAAACGCTCCACCAGATAGTCTTCGTAGGCCCCGAGGTCCTTCCACCGCACGGCGCATCGTACCGGCTTGCCCTTCTCACGGTCGATTCTCGTGAACCCGTCGTCGGTGACAACCAGCGGCAGCCGCTCCATCTCAACCAGATCCGTCGACAACGCCAGATAGATGCCCACCGTGTCGAACAGCGTGGACGAACGCTGGTCCGTCGTCGCCCGCGCCTGTTTTTCGACCTCCGCGTCGCTAAGGTCCTTGTTCCTGGCCGCAATCGGCTGCTTCTGCCAGGCCAGGTAGTTCTCCATCAGGGCCCTGGCCAACGGCCGGTCGCTCTTGAGCACCTGCTGATACTTCTGCCCCGTCAGGTGCACCAGCCCGCACGTATCCAGCGGCGTAATCGTCATCGGCCAGCTCGCCGTGAAGACCTTCTGGCAGTCCTTGTTGTGGGCCTTCACGTTGTATTCGGCGCTGGGCGTATCGCTGCCGCCATAGCCCTTGTAGATGCTCCCGTGCATCCCGATGAAGCGGGCCTTCTCGGCGATGCCCGGTTCCTTGTCCAGGGCCGCGCCGATGTTCGGCAGGGGGCCGACGGCAATCAGCGTAATCCGCCGTTCGGACTTCATGATGGTGTCGATGATGGCCTGGACCCCATCCCGGTGGATCGTCCCCGGATACTTGCCCAGGTCATACCCGGCCACCCACGCATCCTGGCGGTTGCCCCCGTCGCTGTGCTTGACGCCGATCCCGATGGGGATGTCCGTCCGTCCGGCGATCTCGAGGATTCTGGCCACCGTCTTGGCCTTCAGTTCGGTGTTGCCCACGGCCGTCGTAACGAGCTTGACATCCAGTTCCGGGCTGTTCAGCAGCATCACCAGGGCCCACGTGTCGTCGATATCGTCGCAGATGTCCGTATCGAAGATCACCGGCGTCCTGCCGCCGCGCTCACGCCGCCCCTGGCCGGCCCACGCCGGCGTCAGCGCGAGCATTACGACCAACATCACAAAGGCCCAAAGGCAGATCGTCCGAAGCCGATACGGTGCTCTTGTCATCAGATGCATGTCGTACCTCCTGAGTGCCAAATGTTCTTGTTCACGGCCGGTTCGAGGATACAATGCCTGTGCAACGGTTGTCAAAGCAAATTGCCGGCGGCCAGACAGCCTCGCGGCAGTTTCAAAAAGGGGATTTCCGTGATTCAGCAGCAGCGAGTTCGAGTCCTCCGCGAAGGTTCCGTCGCCCGCGGCCGCTACGTCCTCTACTGGATGCAGGCCGCCCAGCGGGCCCACTACAATCACGCCCTCGAATACGCCATCGCCCTGTACCTCAACAACAAGTACGAACTCGACGGCCGCGACCCCAACGGTTTCGCGGGCGTCGCCTGGTGCTTCGGCAAGCACGACCGCGCCTGGGGCCGGCGCCCGGTCCTCGGCAAGGTCCGCTACATGAACGCCGCCGGCCTGCGCCGAAAGTTCGACGCCGACGCCTACGTCAGACAGATCCAGGCTATCCAGGACGCCTGACGCCCGCCGACAACCCCG
>DSDB01000618.1 GCA_011057845.1 Phycisphaerales bacterium
ACCATGACGCCGGCCTTGGCCCAGGAATTGGTGTTGGTCATGCTGACGACGCGGGCGGTCATCTGTCCATCGCCGCTGAGCGGCATGTAGACGTAGTGGAACTGGTCGGCATTGCCCCAGATGTCCGTGCCGTCGCCCTGGACGGTGTAGACGCCCGCGGCAACGCTGAAGGAACCAGCCGCGGCCGGGTTTCCGACGTCCGTGGACGTGGTCGGGGCGCCGGCAAAGCCCAGGGCCGTCGTGGCCTTGTCCCAGGCGGTGTCGTTGAAGGTCAAAGCCGTCCAGTTGAGGCTCGCATCGGAGGACGTGGGGACCTTGTACGACACCGTCGCTCCCGTGGTTACCAGGGTTGTGGCGTACTGGGCCAGGCCGTAAGAGATGTCCGTCAACTGCGGCGGGTATGTGGGCGCATACTCGTGAGCAATCGTCAGACCATCGGGCCCCACCAGCGCCAGATACTCGGGATTCGTGGCGTCCAACTGGAAGTTCGTGTGCAACTGGGCGCCGGCAACCGCCCGGTCCTTGCCTGACGCAAAGACGACCAGGAAGGCCCCGGGGTTCAGATTGACGCTGGGGAAGCACCACTTGCGCAGATTACCGCTGTTGTCGGTGAGGTACCAGCCGCCCAGGTTATAGACCCGGTCGGTGGGGTTGTATATCTCAATCCAGTCGGAGGAGTCGCCGTCCTCATCCAGCAACTGGCCTTTTGAGGGGTCTACCGGGGCGGTGCTGCTGTTGCTGGCAAGGAACTCGCTGATGGTCAGGGGCGCGCCGATGCGGCCCCAGTTCGACAGCATCCGGCTGAAGTCGAGAAAATCGACGCCCTCATCGCCGGCAATGTCGGCGCAGGCCCGTTCATCACAGGAGTCGTCAAGCCACTGGAAGGCGAACCACTCCAGATCGAGCATATCGACCACGCAGTCACCATTGAGGTCGCCGACCGGGCAGGGCGCCGCGGCCGCTGGTAAGGTCAACGCGCAGAGAATCATTGTTGTCAGACACACCTTACTGCAATCCAGCATATCAAACGTCCTTCCTCGCTGTTGAGGTGAAATATCGGGCCCTCATGGCAGGCCTTGAGTACCGAGGACCGTGGGTTCTAAGTCCAACTAGCATCATAACATATATCGACGCCCCCAGTCAACCGCATTTAGATGCCCAAACATGCGCTTTCCGCAGGCATAACACCTATGTGTACTGGGAAATGGCTTATTATAGGACGCACACATGTTCTTGCCACACAACGCCAAAGAACTTTTGGGGGCCCCATAATAGGGCCTCCAACAGCAGTGATTGTGACTGGGTATTTGGCCGACGGTTGGCGTTTTTTTACCATTTTCGGGCGTGATGACATAACAGGCCCCTTGAGGCATACCGGTCTTGCCGCCGGCCGGTTCGGGCTATCACGTCGCGTTGTGCGCTTATTGGGGGGGATTGGCCGGCCAGTGGGACGGTCAGGGCGCAAAAATGTTGCAATTTCGCTGTTTTGACGTCCTGGAGTTGGGTAGAATGTACAATCAGCCTCGGTGTCGGTCTTGCTCCGTGGCGCCAAACGGCACAAGCCCATATATCAGGAGATGCAGGCATGAAGAGCAGAGCCCTCCTCGCACTATTGACCTTTTCAATGGCCCGCAGCCTGGCGACGGCTTCGCCGGTGGAGTTGCCGGACGCCAACCTCAAGGTGGCCGTGGAGCAGACCCTGGGCGTCACAAACCCGACGGCCGACGACATGGCCAAGCTCACCCGGCTCAGCGCCGGCTCCCGTCAGATCGCCAGTCTCGCCGGGATCGAGCATGCCGTCAACCTGACGTATCTGTGCGCCCATAACAACCAGATCTCCGATATCGGGCCGGTGGCCAGGCTGGCGAAACTCAACTACCTGTGCCTTCGCGACAACAAGATTTCCGACATCTCGCCCGTCGCCTCACTGAAGGACTTGACATACCTGAACCTTTGGAAGAATCAGGTCGCCGATATCCACCCTGTCGCTGAACTGACGAAGCTGACGGAGCTTTGGCTGGCGGAGAACCGCATTGAGGACCTCGCGGCGGTGGCAAACCTCAAGACGCTGACGAAGCTGTTCATCTTCCGCAACCAGATCGCTGACATCTCTGCGGTGGCGGGATTGACGGAACTGACCGGTCTGAGCGTCTACGGCAACAGGATATCCGATATCTCGCCGGTGGCGGGCCTGACGAAGCTGGAGTTCCTCTGGGCCGGAGAGAACCAGATAGCGGACGCCTCGCCGGCGGCGAAGCTGACGGACCTGCCCAAGCTGTCGCTCTACAAGAACAGGATCAGCGATATTTCCACCCTGGCGGCCCTGACGAAGCTGACGATGCTGGAGTTGCAGGACAATCAGATTGCCGATATTTCGGCGGTCGCGTCCATGCCGGAATTGACCCTTCTGTGGATTTCGGGTAACCGCATCAGCGATGTCTCGGCCGTGGCGAAACTCAAGAACCTGACGGACCTGCGGCTGTACGACAACCGGATTAGCGACGTCTCGGCGGCGATGGGTCTGACGAAGCTGCGGGAGCTGTCGCTCAAGGGCAATCCGGTCACAACCCTGGGCAAGCGTCCGGCGGACATAGGATTCACGCTGGAACTGGACCCAAAGCAGTTCACCGCCATCTCCGGCGTCGAAGCGGCCGATACCGGGCAGGTCGCCGTCAACAGCGGCCTGACCGAGCTGACCCTGCACCGCGACCACTGCACGATCTCGGTGCCGACGGGCGCCGGCGACGCCACACTGCCGGCCGGAAAGTATGCGATGGGTAACTGGTCAATAGAACGCAAGGACGGCGAGGGCAATGTCTGGAAGCTGGCTGGATCGAACTTCCCGAATAAGGGCGAGCTTGAGGTGCCGAAAGGCGGCAAGGCCGAACTGAAGATCGGCGAGCCGATGCTCTACAACTTGCAGGTGACCGCACGCTCCGGCAATTACTCCGCCGTCCAGACCGTCAAAGGGCGGATGGGCGAGGCCGTCGCGCTGACGCGCAACGGCAGCCAGCCAGGCCCGCCGAAGCTGAGGGTGAAGAACCGGGAAGGAACCTACAATCAGACGTTTGACTTCAAGTATGGCTGAGGCGGCACCTGTTCGCTCTCGTGGCGAGAGCCTGACGATGTCAAGGGTCCTTTCACGATGACGGTCGAGTTCGCCGGCCCGTTCAAGGTTGAAGGCAAGCCGTATACGACGGAGTGATGCCGCCGGACGGAACTGAAAACTGAAAACTGGAAACGCAAAACCACAGTTGAAAACCCAAAACCTGTCCGTCCAAGCGGTTGGCGGGTGGTTTTGGGCTTCAGGTTTTGGTTTTGGGTCCTCCGTTTCGCGTCTTGGGTTCTCAGCGGTGAGCTATGGACAAGAAGAGACACAGCGACAGGGGTTTTACGCTGATCGAACTGCTGGTCGTGATCGCGATCATCGCGGTCCTGATGGGCGTGTTGCTGCCGGCGCTGAACCGTGTCCGGGAGCAGGGCAAGCGCGCCGCGTGTCTGGGCAACCTGCGGCAGATGATTCTGGCCTGGAACATGTACGCCGATGGCAATGACGACCGCATCGTCAACGGCAACACGGCCACCGGCAGCTTCAACAAGGACGGCACGTGCTGGGTGTACTGGGTGGGTCATACGGCCACGGTGGACGCCAAAATGGACGGCATCCGGCGGGGACTGCTGTACACCTATTGTCCGGACGTGAAACTGTACAAGTGTCCGACCGGCATTCGTGACGAGCTTGTCACTTATGCGATTGTCGATCCGATGAACGGCTACGACGCCATACCCAACGCCGGCAAGATCATCCGAAAGCGAGCCGAGATACGCAATCCCGGCCTGCGGCTCGTGTTCCTTGACGAGGGACGCCTGAGCCCGGCGAGCTGGACCATCTTCTACAACGAGGAGCGATGGTGGGACCAGATCACCGCGCGGCATGGCGACGGCACGAACTTCGCGTTCGTCGATGGCCATTGCGAATACTGGAAGTGGGGCGACCCGCGGACCCTGCAAATCGCCAAGATGGACTACGACCAGTGGCAGAACACCGAGCGGCACAATGTCAGCATCGCCCGACAGGCGAACAATGAGGACCTCCGTAACGTCCAAAGAGGCTCCTGGGGCGAATTGGGGTACAATCCGTAGGGCCTGAATCCAAAATACGAAGCACGAAACACGAAACAAGTCCAAAGCACGAAACCTCAATGTCCGAAACGCTGCCGCCCATCGGATGGGCCGTTTCGAGCTTCGGTCATTCGTGCTTGTTTCGCATTTCGTGCTTCGGGTTTCGGATTTCACGCCGCCCGCGCGGTTTCTACTGCCGGGCGGGCGTCTTAAAGGGTTGGTGCCAGGGGCTCCAGAGGGAAGCTTGGCCGGTGGTGGATTGTTGGCGGACGCGGAGGAACCAGGTTTGGGCGGGGGCCAGTTCGGTCTTGCCTTCGAGCGGGCCGGTGAATCGGCCGGTCTGCGTGTTGACCGTGAGGCGATCGGCAGCGGTAATCAGGGAGGATTGCCACACGACTGTCTTGCCGTCGGGGTCGGCGGCGATCTCCAGTTGCCACGATTGCTGGGAGGCGGGGCCTTCGTAGGGGGTCTTGACGACGGTGGGGTTCGTCGAGCAGGTGACCGGGCCGATGAATTGGGTCGAGATGACGAAGTTGTCGATCCAGCGCTTCTGCGGCACAGGCGAGCCGCTGTTCCAATAGGTCTCCAGGAAGACGGCGTTGATGCCGTGGCCGGTGTAGGAGCCGCGCCAGTCGAGGCCGGTGCGTTCGGCCTCCAGCCGGCCGTCGATCCAGAGGCGGTTGAGGCCGTCTTTCCGGCCCGGCGTATTGAGTTTCGCGTAGGCCTCGACGCAGACCCAGCGGCCGGCTTCGTCCGTGCTCGATAGCAGAAACCGCGACGTTGGGCGATTGCCCAGCCAGCGGAGCATCTCAAAATCGTTGTATCGGCGGGTAACGACCTGGTCGCCGCGGACGCCCGTAGCCGGGTCGAGGGTCAGGGCCTCGCCGCTGCTCCAGACGTGGGCGATCATCGCCTGGGCCCAGTTGGGTGAGACGATGCTGGTGGCGCGGGAGAGCTTGGCCGGGCCGCCGCCGGTCCAGCCTCGCTGGTGCTTGACGTAGATCCGCCAGTAGATTTCGTCGTATGTTCCGCCCTTGTGGACCACCCTGCCGGTGGGGCTGTCGCCGAAGAAGACCTTGCGGTTGCCCGTACCGAGGCTGCCCTTCTCGTACAAGCTGAGCATGGCCCCCCCTGCCGACCCGAAGGATTCGTTGGAATCGACGGGGCCCTGGGACTCCGTGTAGGCCTTGACGGGACCGTCGAAGTCATCGTACCAGATGACGGCCGGGTCGTCGGCCAGCGGATCGGGCCTGAGCATCAGCACGCTGTCAATGCGCGGGGCACATGGCGTCTCGACGACGCCGCCAGAGCCCACGGCCGGGACCGGTAGACCTAAAGCGGAAACCCTTGCCGCGATAAGGACAATGATCGGCTTTGACAAGTTCATGGGCCCATCCTTATATTAATGGTACGGCGTGCCGAGGTACAAGCATTTTGCCGTTGTTGCATCCCGTGGGTAGGTCGGGATGAGGCCCCAGGCCGCCGGTGTGCGGACACGGTCGGAC
>DSDB01000253.1 GCA_011057845.1 Phycisphaerales bacterium
CCGGTTGCAGCGAAGCAATCTGCTCCGATGTCATATGCGGATTCTCCTGTATTGTCGTATTCAGAAGAATCATCGGACACTCTACGCAAAGAACTTGAGCACAAATAGCGCTGTCATAGTAGGCGGTACTTTCTCTTGACCAAACGCCGCAGGTTCACGGAGTCCTGGCAGTGCCTCCAAAAGGCCCTGCAAATCACACCGGACTCATGGCAAACCTGGTGCCTGTGTGCCGGTTTCGCGCAGTGGTTTCTCGCCGATGCTGAACATGCCGACCAGTGTCTCCTCAAGGCGCGCCACATTCTCGACGCCAGTCGGACACGGACCCCCAGGGACATGGCCGCCCTGGAGCACTGCACCGGCAGGGTCGCGCAGTCCCGAGGGGACCACAATACAGCCGTCGAACACATGAAGAAGGCGTATGAACTGGACCCGCGCCGCTATCGCCGGCGGCGATACGCCGAGGCGCTCGAACTGGCCAAAGCCGCTCAGGCCTGGCGCGTCGATGCAGCGACGGGGCAGAGCGGGTGAGCAGGGTCCTTGGCCGCAGTGTGACTTGCCGAATCAACCGGATGATTTCCTGGAGGTCGTTGGGGGCTTCGATGGGGGGTTGCTGAAGGGGCCCTGGTTGTCTTTGGGGTAGCGGCGCGAGGGGCAACCACGGGGGGTTGCCCCTATGAGATTGTGGCGGGGATGGGCGTTAGCGGTCCTTGGCTTCGAATTCGGCGTCGATGACGTCGCTGTCGACCTTTCGTTTGGCCTCGGCGGGTTCGGGGCCGTCGGCGGGCTGGGGGCCGGGAGCACCAGTGGCGGCGCGTTTCCTGGCGGCCTCTTCGTAGAGGGTCTTGCCCAGTTCCTGCGTCGCGTCGCCGAGCCGCTCCATGGCCTTCCTGATCGCGTCGCCGTCTTCGCCCTTGAGGGCCTCCTTGAGGTTGTTCAGGGCGTTCTCGATGTTGCCGCGGGTCTCGGCGGAGACCTTGTCGCCGTGCTCCTTGAGCGTCTTTTCCGTGGAGTAGACGACCTGGTCGGCCTGGTTTTTGAGGTCGATGACCTCGCGTTTCTTCTTGTCCTCGGCGGCGTGGGCCTCGGCGTCGCAGGTCATCTTTTTGATCTCCTCCTCGCTGAGTCCCGAGCTGGACTTGATCTCGATGGACTGCTGCTTGCCGGTGCCGAGGTCCTTGGCCGAGACATGCAGGATGCCGTTGGCGTCGATGTCGAAGGCGACTTCGATCTGGGGCACGCCGCGCGGGGCCGGCGGGATGTCGGTCAACTGGAATCGCCCGAGGGTGCGGTTGTCGCGGGCGAATTCGCGTTCGCCCTGGAGGACGTGGATATCGACGGTGGTCTGGCCGTCGGCGGCGGTGGAGAAGATCTCCTTCTTGCTGGTGGGGATGGTCGTGTTGCGCTCGATCAGGCGGGTGCTGACGCCGCCGAGGGTCTCGACGCCCAGCGACAGCGGCGTGACGTCCAACAGGAGGATGTCCTTGACGCCCGCATCGCCGGCGAGCACGGCGCCCTGAATGGCGGCGCCGAGGGCGACCACTTCATCGGGGTTGATGCTCCTGTTGGGCTCTTTCTTGAAGAGTTCCTTGGCGATGGCCTGGACCCGCGGAATCCGGGTGGAGCCGCCAACCAGGAGCACTTCGTCGATCTCGCCGGGCGAGAGCTTCTTGTCCTGCATGGCCTGGACGCAGGGTCTCTTGAGCCGATCGAAGATGGGGTCGGCCAGGGCCTCGAACTTGCTGCGGCTGATGGTGATCTGCATGTGTTTGGGGCCGGCGGCGTCGGCCGTGATGAAGGGCAGATTGATGGTGCTCTCGAGCTGGGTGCTCAGTTCGCACTTGGCTTTCTCGGCCGCCTCGCGCAGGCGCTGATGGGCCATCGGGTCCTCGCGCAGATCGATGCCCTCTTTCTTCTTGAACTCGTCGGCGAGGTAGTTGATGAGGGCCTCGTCGAGGTCGTCGCCGCCGAGGTGCGTGTCGCCGTTGGTGCTGAGGACCTCGACGACGTCGTCGCCGATGTCCAGGATGGAGATGTCGAAGGTGCCGCCGCCGAAGTCGAAGACGGCGACCTTGGCGTTTTTCTTTTTCTCGAGCCCGTAGGCCAGGGCGGCCGCGGTCGGCTCATTGATGATCCGCTCGACCTTGAGCCCGGCGATCTTGCCGGCGTCCTTGGTGGCCTGGCGCTGGGCGTCGTTGAAGTAGGCCGGAACCGTGATGACGGCACTGGCAACCTCCTCGCCGAGGTAGTCCTCGGCCGTCTTTTTGAGGTCCTGGAGGATCATGGCGGAGACCTCCGGGGGCGTGTACTGCTTGCCTCGGACCTCGACCTTGACCAGATCATTGGAATCGCCGACGACCTTGTAGGGTACGATCTTCTCTTCGGCGGAGACCTCGTGGTGGCGGCGGCCCATGAAACGCTTGATCGAGTAGACGGTGTTCTGAGGGTTGGTTACCTGCTGATGGCGCGCAATCTGGCCGACGAGCCGCTCGCCCTTCTCGGTGAAGCCGACGACCGAGGGGGTCAGCCGCGAGCCGGAGGAGTTGATCAGCACCTTGGGGGCGGAGCCTTCCATCACGGCCACTACCGAGTTCGTCGTTCCCAGGTCTATGCCTATGATCTTAGCCATGATAAAATTCCTTTCGTATTATCGGGCTTTCATCATTCGCTGAATTCAAATTATGTTCGTTCGGCTACTCCGGTGCAAAGCCTGTGCCAGCGTTCGGCCCTTCACAATCAAAGTGCGCCTAAGTGCTTTTATTATAATCACTTAGAGAATAGAGAGCCGCTTCAGCCGATGCCGCGAGAGCCAATTTCCGTGCCATTTTGGCAGGGCATCAACGGTCTTGTGGAACGATTCACCGCCGAGTATTCGTAATCATGGACTGAGGTCTTGGCTTTGGCCCTGAGAATCCCCGTCGCCGGATTTCACTTGACCTAATTGCCTGCTATTGTATATGATATGTATTGACGATGATATGACAATAGCATGAGAACCTCGGTAAATACAGGAGGCTTTCACGATGGCAGGCGGAACGACAGTACAGGCACGCGTAGACAAGCAGACCAAGGAGAGAGCCAAGGGGATTCTGGACGCCCTGGACATCACCCTGTCCGAGGCGATTTCCATGTTTCTGCGACAAGTCATCTTTCACAGGGGGATCCCGTTTGACTTGAAGATCCCCAACGAGGTGACTCTGGAGACCCTTGAGAAACTCGAGTCCGGACAGGATCTGCGCGAGTTCAAGGACGCCGATGATCTCTTCGAGGAGTTAAACCGTTGAGCGTCGTTCGCACGGGACAGTTCCGTCGGGACTACAAGAGGGCTTTGCGCCAAGGCAAGGACGTTGAGAAGCTCAAGGTCGTTGTACGTGCGTTGTGCGAGGGCAAGCCGTTGGGGGCTCGTTATCGGGATCATCGACTCACGGGGCGGTTGAGGCTGTACCGTGAGTGCCATATTGAGCCGGATTGGCTCCTGGTATACCGTGTCGATGCGGGCTCAAGCGGTGTCACTCTTGTGCGCACAGGCTCCCATTCGGAGCTGTTCCGGTAGTTGTGCCAAGTGCGTCGGAAGAAGGGAGGGTAGGATGCCATCGACCGGCGTGGGCCGGACGGCCGCGGCGGGCCGCTACAGGGTCGGGGGGTTGAGGGCGTTGCGGATGATCTTGGCCCGCAGGGCGTCTCGATGCGTGGAGTCGAGTTCCTTGCCGTAGTTGAGCTGGAGGTGCGCCGGCAGGGTGAGCATGAAGAGGCGGTTGATGGTGCTGATCGACAGCGGAACCGGACAGCCCTGGTTCCTGGAGGCCTCGGTGATGGCGCAGAGGCGGTCGATGGCCGGGGTGGAGGCGCCCATCTTGTTGTGCATGTTGATGCCGAGGCGGACGTGGCTGAGCAGGAACAGCGCCTCCTGCGAGCTGATCAGGCTGGCGTTCTGCAAGAGGGCCAAAGCGCGGGAGACGCGGTCGTCGAGCAGTTCGAGTCGGCCGGCCAGCAGGTGCCGGCGGGCGGCGTTCTCGTATTCGACGATCTCGGGGATGATGGTCTTTTCGAATCGCGAGACGATCTCGTCCTCGGAAACGCCCAGGGTGGTCTGGTTCGAGAGTTGATAGAAGTCGCTGGCGGCCTCGGTGCCCTCGCCGAAGAGGCCTCGGACGGCGAGGTTCAGGTCCTTGGCCGCGTTGAAGAACTTGTCAATCTGCTCGGTCATCTTCAGGGCCGGCAGGTGCAACATGACCGAGACGCGGATGCCGGTGCCCAGGTTGGTGGGGCAGGCCGTCAGGTAGCCGAAGCGGGGGCTGAAGGCATAGGCGAGCCTCTCTTCGAGGGCGTCGTCGATGCGGGTGATCTGGTCGGCGCAGGCCCGGAGCTGGCAGCCGGCGCGGAAGACCTGGAGCCGCAGATGGTCCTCCTCGTTGATCATGGCGGTGAAGAGTTCCCGGCGGGCGATCACGGCGCCGCGGGGGCCGTTGCCGAAGGCGTGATGGCGGCTGATGAGGTGGCGTTCGACCAGAAAGCTGCGGCTGAGCTTGGGGGCCTCGCTGATGCTCATATAGGAGACCTCATCGCCGAGGTCGATGGCCATCAGGGCGTCCTTGAGCTTTTTGAGGATTTCGGCCTTCTCCTCGACGGAGCAACGGCTGAGGAATCTATGGTCGGCGAGGTTGCGCGCCAGGCGGATGCGAGAGGAGATGACGACGTCGGCGAGCGGCCCGGAGCCGTCGAACCATTCGTTGACCTTGTTGCTGATGTCGGTGAGATTCATGGCAGTATCTGTCGGCCCGGTGGTGTCCGGGTTATTTTTCGTCGAACCGGTTAAGTTCATCCCGCAGCGCCGCGGCGCGTTCGTAGTCCTCGGTTCGGACGGCCTCTTCGAGTTGCCGCTTGAGTTCGAGCCGTTGGATCTGGCGTTTCGTGTTCTCCGGGGCGCGGGCCGGGACCTTGCCGGCGTGGATGGTTCGGCCCTCGTGGGCCTTGGAAATAAGCGGCTCCAGCAGTCCGGCGAAGACCTCGTAGTCATACGGGCAGCCGAGCACGCCCTGTTTCTGGAACTGTTCGAGCGTGATGCCGCAGTGGGGGCAGACGGCCTGCTTCTCGCTCGGGTCGGCGAAGTCCTCGTCCGTCGGCTGGACGGCCAGCAGGCTGCTGAGCAGCTCGTTGATGGGGATCTGGCTCTTGACGGCGATACCGTGCTCCTGGGCGCAGGTCTCGCACAGGTGCATATCGATCCGCTGGCCGCTGGTGATCTCCGTCAGGTGGATCGTCGCGTCCTTCTTTTTGCAGATTTGGCAGTGCATATCAGTATCCGCCCCTATTATAGCACGGCGTAACCGGCCATATCGTCAAAAAACGGGCCTTGCTGAACCGTCTACGCCTCAAGTTCTCCTACCAGCCGTGGGAAAACGTTGTTCAAGCCGGGCCTGCACGTTGCAGGGAACCAGGTTCGAGAGGTTGCCGCCGAGGCTGGCGACCTCGCGGATGAGGGTCGAACTGGTGAATCCGTACTGCTCGCTGGTCATGATAAAGACGGTCTCGATGCCGGCGACGGCGCGGTTGGTCATGGCGAGCTGGAACTCATATTGGACGTCGGTGAGGCTGCG
>DSDB01000204.1 GCA_011057845.1 Phycisphaerales bacterium
GGGATGGCTCCTGGGAGTCATTTGCCCAAGCCGAGCAGCAGGCCCGCGATATGACGTTCAGAAACGACCAGGGGGAGTCGGCCGAGACGCTCTTTCAGGTTCCGCCGGATGCGATGAAGGCCAGGAGTAATCCCGCTGGGGCCTGGTCCGGGGCGGATTCGGTGACGCTGGACGCCTTTCGGCCGGAGAAGCTGGACCGGCTCTATGTTCTGGGCGGCTGTGCCGGGCTGTCGAGGCAGGCCGCGGAACGGCTGCTGCGACCGCTGGAATCCATGCGCGTGGGGGGCAGGATTGGGGTAGTCGCGGCGAAGGAGGCGGCCCAAGTGGCCCTCAACGGCGAGGTGGCGTTGCGGGGCCAGACGGCGACCCCGGTGGCCTCAGGCTACGTGGGGGAGAATCTGGATGGTATTCGAGGACGCCAGGGGCAGTTAGGGCTGGTGCCGTCGCAGGAGCGGGCGATTCCTGTCCTGGGCCAATACGATGTGGTGGTGGTTGGCGGCGGAACGGGCGGGGCGCCGGCGGCTATTTCGTCGGCCCGCCAGGGGGCGCGGACGCTGCTGGTGGAGTACCTCAACGGCCTGGGGGGTGTCGGGACGATGGGGTTGATCAGCAAGTATTACTACGGCTACATTAAGGGTTTCACCGCGGAGGTCGATGCGGGCGTCCAGGCGCTGGGTGATGGACGGCCTCAGGGCCCGGCGTGGAGTCCTCAATGGAAGGCCGAGTGGTACCGCCAGGAGTTGCGTAAGGCCGGGGCGGACGTGTGGTTTCGGACGCTTGGCTGCGGGGCGTTTGTCTGCGAGGGCAAGGTGGCGGGCGTGGGGGTTGCGACGCCGCACGGGCGCGGGGTGGTGCTGGCGAAGGTGGTGATTGATTCGACGGGCAACTCGGACATCGCGGCGGCTGGCGGGGCCGAGACGGTTTATACCGATGAGATGTCCGTGGCGGTGCAGGGGTCGGGGCTACCGCCGTGGAAGGTGGGCACGGGTTACACCAATACCGATTGGACGTTCATCGACGACGGAGACATGGTGGACGTCTGGCGGGCCTACGTGACGGCCAAGAACAAGTACACCGACGCCTATGACCTCGGACAGTTGCAGGATACGCGGGAGCGGCGGCGGATTGTCGGGGATTTCACGCTCTCGCCGATGGATATATCGCTGGGCCGGACGTTCCCGGACACCATTGTGATCTCACGGAGCAATTTTGACACGCACGGCTATACGGAGCACCCGGTGTTTCTGATTCGCCCGCCGGATCGCGAGGCGATGCTGGTGAACGTGCCGTACCGGTGTCTGCTGCCGAAGGGCCTGGAAGGGATACTGGTGACGGGTCTGGGCGTCAGCGCCCACCGCGATGCGATGCCGGTGATCCGGATGCAGCCGGATATCCAGAACCAGGGCTACGCAGCGGGTGTGGCCGCGGCGATCGCCGCGGCCGGGGGCACGCCGCTTCGCGGGATTGATCTGAAGGCTGTGCAGGGCCACCTGGTCGATAAGGGCAACATGCCCGAGACGGTGTTGACCGATGGGGATTCGCTGCCCATGCCTGCCGAGCGGGTTGCCGAGGCGGTGAGGAACGTGGCCGAGGACTACAACGACCTGGAGATTGTGCTGGCGCATATCGGGCAGGCCTTGCCGCTGCTGCGTGAGGCCTACGGCAAGGCCGAGACGCCCAAGGGCAAGTTGGCTTACGCGCATATTCTTGGGATGGTGGGCGATGGCACGGGCGTCGAGACGCTACTGTCGGCGGTGGAGTCGACGGCGTGGGACAAGGGCTGGGACTACACTGGCATGGGCCAGTTCGGGATGAGCATGAGCGCTCTGGACAGCCTGATTGTGGCCCTGGGGCGGACGCGGGATGCCCGGGCGGTCGATGTGTTGATCCGCCGTATGGAACAGCTCGAAACCGACAGCGAGTTCTCGCACCACCGCGCCGTGGCGATGGCGTGCGAGACGCTGGGCGACCCCGACGCGGCGCCGGCCCTGGCGGCGCTGCTGCGCAAACCGGGGATGATGGGGCATGCCTTTACCGGCATCGAGGAGGCGCTGGCCGGTACGCCGCCCAGTCCGGTGGACAACTCGACGCGGAACAACTCGCTGAAAGAACTGACGCTGGCGCGGGCCCTGTACCGCTGCGGCGACTATGAGGGGCTGGGCGAGACGATACTGCGACGGTACGCGAACGACCTGAGGGCCCATTATGCGCGGCATGCGCAGGGTGTTCTTGGACAGAAGGATAAGGGGCGTTGAATGAGGTGTGATGGAGGTGACATTGGTTTGCCGTAGGAAGAGCCTGCCGATGCGAGGGCCCGATGCTTCGCTCTGCTCAGCATGACAACGAAATGAGTGTTTAAGCCATAGGAGGATGCAATCATGGCAGGACAGTACCGATTCTCGTTTGGACCGTGGAACATCCACGAGGGGGCCGATCCGTTCGGTCCGACGGTTCGCGGTCCCATCAGTTTCGCCAAGAAGCTCACGATGTACAAGAAGCTCGGCTTCGACGGCGTGCAGTTCCACGATGACGATGCCGTGCCGGAGATGGACAAACTCGGCCCGCAGGAGATCACGGCCAAGGCGGCGGAAGTCCGCAAGATGCTTGACGGCGAGGGTCTGGCGGCGGAGTTTGTCGCGCCTCGGCTCTGGGAAGGGCCGGACACCATCGACGGCGGGTATACGGCGAACAGCCCGGCCGCCCGGCAGTACGCCAGGGACCGCACGCGGCGGTGCATCGATATCGCCGATGCCCTCGGATGCGACCTGATCGTACTGTGGCTGGCTCGCGAGGGGACGTATATCCGCGAGGCCAAGGACTCCAGGGTGGCTGTCGAGCGGATCATCGAGGCGATCAACGACATGCTGGCCTATCATCCGAAGGTGCGTATCGCTATCGAGCCCAAGCCGAACGAACCGATGGACCACGCTTATATTCCGACGACGGGCCATGCGGTGGCGGTGGCGTACAAGACGAGCGATCCGGCCCGCGTCGGGGTCAATATCGAGAGTGCCCACGCGATTCTGGCCGGGCTCGATCCGTCCGACGAGATGGGTTTCGCGCTGGCGTACGACAAGCTGTATACGGTGCATCTGAACGACCAGAATGGGCTGAAGTTCGACGAAGACAAGACGTTCGGATCGGTGGATCTGCGCCGGGCGTTCAATCAGGTGCGAATCCTCGACGCCTACGACTACGGCCGAAAGGGCGAGTTCGTGGGGCTGGACGTCAAGGCCATGCGGACGCAGAAGCAGGAGGTCGCCACCAAGCATCTGAGCAACAGCCGGGACGTGTTCCTGCGGCTGGTGGACCTCGTTCGCCGCCTGGACATGAAGAAGATCAAGGCGCTGGTTGAGGCGCGGGACTATGAAGAACTGGATATGCTGATTATCAGCCACCTGATGGGCAAGTGAAGACTATGGCCGGAAACGACAGGAAAGTGGCTCTGAGCTTTGGGGCTCACCCGGATGACGCGGAGTTCATGTGCGCCGGGACGCTGGCGCTGTTGCGTGAGCGTGGCTGGGAGATTCATATCTCGACAATGACGCCGGGCGACTGCGGGACGGTGCAGTACGACCGCGAGCAGATCAGCCGCATCCGTCGGGACGAGGCGGCCACGGCGACGGCGATTCTCGATGGGACGTATCACTGCCTGGAATCGGGCGACATCTTCATCATGTATGACCGACCGACCCTTCTGAAGGGTATTGAACTGGTCCGCAAGGTCCGCCCGACGGTTGTCTTTACGCTCAGTCCCGTGGACTACATGGTCGATCACGAGACGACCGCCCGACTGGCCCAGACGGCGTGCTTCGCCTGCGGCGCGGTCAACGTCCGGACGCCCGGCGCCGAACCGTTCGAACCGGTGCCGTACCTGTATTATATGGACCCGGTGGAGGGCAAGGACAACCTCGGCAGGGCGGTTGAGCCCGGTATGATCGTCGATATCGGTTCGGTGATGCAGACCAAGCAGCGGATGCTGTGCTGCCACGAGAGCCAGCGCAACTGGCTGCTCGAACATCACGGCATGGACGATTATGTCGGCATGATGAAGACCTTTGCCGAGCACCGCGGCCGACAGGCGGGCTGCACGTATGGCGAGGGCTTCCGCCAGCACCTGGGTCATGCCTACCCGCGGGACAACATCCTGGCGGCCGAATTGGGTGGACGGGTCCATATTCCATAAGGAGAACGCGGATGGCTCGAAAACGGAGTATGCTGGCGCCGGACTGGTGGGACTACACGACGCTGGACGATGCGTTGCTCAATGACGCGGCGAAGCTGACGGCCGAGGATATGCTGTCTTTGGGCCGCGACGGTTTCAAGGTCGTCTTCTATGACACGCTGGAGGATTTCTACCTGGCCGAGGCGCTGGAGTACATCGCGGCATGGCGGCAGGCGACGGCGGATAACCCGGCCGGGATTTGCGGCCCCATCGGGCCGACCGAGCAACTTCCGCTGGTGGCGAGGCTGGTGAATGAACTGGGACTGGACCTGTCGAATGCCCATTTCTGGGGCATGGATGAGTGGTTCATGGATGGGGCGGAGGTTCCCATCGACCATCCGCTGTCGTTCGCCAAGGCGGATATGGAGCTGTGCTTCGACCGCATTGCCGACGACCTGAAGATGCCCCCGTCGAATATTCATTTTCCCAAGGCCGACACGAGGCCTTACGTACAAAGATGGGAAGGCGTGCGATGCGTTGTGATGCAGGGGGGCCAGGGCGATATCAAGCACTGGGCGTTCAACGACCCGGTTCGGCGCGAGGGGCCCTACAAAGATGCACCGCCGTCGCCCACGGAATACCGAAAGCTCTCGACGCGTGTGGTGGACCTGCATCCGGTGACGGTGATGCAGAACGCGCGAACCAGCGGCGGGGGCGTGGTCACGTCCGTGCCGGTCAAGGCGATGACCGTCGGGCCGGTGCAGACCTGGCGGGCCGAGAAGGTGTCCATCTGGCAGGCGGGCATGCACGACAATCCATTTGGGATGCGGCTGACGACATTGATGATCGGCAAGCGCGTCGCCGACAGCGCCGTGCCGATGTCGCTGCTGGCGGACCATCCGAACGTGCAGTTCAACTTCTACCGGCCCGCCATCGGCACGTGCCGGGCCGAGATGCACTGACTCGACAGCCTGCGTGGAGTAACAGATATGGCAACGGATGTCCTGATCCTGAATACGGCCGCGTGCGATCTGCGGCATGAGGCGTTTGACTTCGTGGATAAGCTCGTCGGAGCCGGTGGCCTGGCCAAGTGCCGGACCGAGGATATGCCCGACTACCCGCAATCACAGATGAAACGGTGGATCGACGACGGCTTCGCCACGGCGGGCGGACCGGGCAACACGGCGCCGTTGATTGCGCGAACCGGCCTGAAGGTGGCCGTCGGCGTCAATCTCGGGGCCGGGGATTACGGCGGGCTGGACGCCCAGGGGCGGTTCTTCCACGATACGATGGCCGCCAACGGCATTGATATGTCGGCGACGTTCGTGCACCCGCGGCTGCCCACGGGGACCACGTTCATCCACAGCACCACCGGCGAGCACGACCGGGGCGGCATCGCCTATTTCCCCAACGCCAACAACGA
>DSDB01000394.1 GCA_011057845.1 Phycisphaerales bacterium
GGCGGAGTTTGCAAAGGACCGACATTACGTGCATACGATGCACCGCTGCCACCACAGCATCGGGCGGGCGATGTACTACACGTCGCTGACGATTATCGTGGGTTTTTCGATTCTGGTGCTGTCAAATTTCGTGCCCGGGGTGTATTTTGGGTTGTTGACAGGGCTGGCGATGCTGATTGCGCTGTTGGCTGATCTGACGCTGCTGCCTTGTCTGCTGATCGTGGTCAAGCCGTTTGGGCGGGGTTGTAATGAGGCATGATAGGATGGGTCCGCCGGCTGCGATGACGACCAGCGACCAGGCAAGGAATAGTCGATGAAACGATATGGTCATATTGTGGCTTGCCTGCTCCTGTCGTGGTTCATGGCCGGTTGCGGCGAATCCAACAAGAAGCCCGATGCGGATAACCGGCCCATTGTGGCGGGCCGGGGGGCGTCTGTGGCCGCGCCCGATGAGACACCGGGAGATCCGCGGGAGGACCCGGGCGAGACGATGCCCAAAGACCGGACGCCCGCGCCGCGCGAGGCCGCGGCCGCGGATTCAGCGCCCCCGGATAACGAGATGCCGTCGTCGCAGGACGGCGATTTCGACCTGTTCGAGGAAGGCCTCCAGGAGCAGATGGTGGAGGTGAAGGATCCGCTGGAGGGCCTGAATCGGATTGTGTTCAAGTTCAACGATATGGTCTATACGGTGCTTCTCGAACCGCTGGCCAAGACGTACGAGGGCATCGTATCCGAGCCGGTCCGGGTGGGTGTCGACAACTTCTTTGAGAACGTGACGGCGCCGGCGCGGTATGTGAACTGTCTGTTGCAGGGCAAGGGCCAGGGGGCGGACATCGAACTGCGGCGGTTCCTGATCAACTCAACGGAGGGGATTCTGGGCTTTGGCAACCCGGCGCGCGACAAGTACGGGCTCGAGCCGGTGCGCGAGGACCTGGGACAGACCCTGGCGGTGTGGGGCATCGGCGATGGTTTCTACCTTGTACTGCCGGTTTTGGGTCCATCGACGCTGCGCGATTCGGTGGGCATGGTGGGCGACTACTTTCTCAATCCGGTGTCGTGGGTGCAACCGTTGGAGGTGCGGTACGGGGCAACGGGGCTCAGGCACCTGAACAAGGGCTCGTTCCATGTCGGCGAGTACAAGACGCTCGTGGGGGACGCACTGGATCCGTACATCATGTTGCGACAGAGCTACATGCAGTATCGGGCCGGGCTCATCAAGGAGTGAGGAGAGGGTGGATTATTGTCCACCATAACCATAGGAATTCTATGGTGTCCGAGGCGGGGCTACGGGTCGGGTGTAATGAAGGGTGCTGAGGGACAGAGGAATCTTCTTGTATTGCCGGGGGCGTCTGTTAAGGTGTAGTGATGCTGGACCCAGGTCTGTTCCGGCGTGAGACCTTCGTGGTCGGCGCGGCAGGCCAGGCCCGTGGTCGGTTTATCGGAAGCCGGTTATGGCAATTTGTCTGATTGTCGGGACACACGGCGGAGCGGGGGCGGCTCTCGGTGTGGAGAGTCGTTTCCATTGCCGCGTTCACATCTCTTAGGGGCATGCGAGCCATGGGTAGTCGAATAAGCCTGTTGTTGATTGCGGCGTGCTTGTGCGGGACGGCCGGGGGCGCCGTGCAGACGGCCAATCACCAGTTTCCGCCGATTGAATGGAACTTCCAGGGCAAGCCGATCCCGGAGACGCACTGGTCCCCGTGGCTTCCTTTGGGGACTCAGCAGATTACGCGGATGTCGATGGGCTTTCGATTCTCATCGGGGACCATCGCGGTGAAATGTCCCGTGAAGCTGACGTTCAAGTACGACACGGCCAACGCCAAGTCGGGCAAGGACCTGCCGATCATCGTGAAGGCCGAGATGATGGGTGCGGACTACAAGACGTTCGAGAGCGCGTTCGGAATCAGCCTGCCGAACCGACTGCAGATCGGTTTTTTCGGCGTCAGCGGCCTGCCGGATGTCCTGCCGTGGTGGGACCTTCCGTGGGATTTCTGGGACATCCTGGGGATGGTGCCGATACCGGAGGTCGGCGGGGTGAACATCCCGGCCATGCTGGTCAGCGCCAAGAACAACATCGGCGTCAACACGGGCGCGAAGAACGCCCTGCCGCTGGGGTCCACCGCCGGTTACCACGACCAGCGGACGCTGATTGCGTTCGATCTGAAGGACAAGGTCAAGGCCATGAGTAACGACCTGGCGCCGGAGGTGTTCAACAAACTTAGCAGCGGGTTGGGCTCCGAGGGGATGGAGCTGGTTCTGGGCATGGTGAAATGGGCCAAGGGCTTTTCGGACAACGCTCAGACCGTGGAGTTCATGACGGGGCTGTGCGGCACGGCCGTCGAGCAGTTGGCCGGGTTCGCCAGCATCAGCATCCAGGGGGACCCCTACTTCATCGTGGAGGGGATTCAGTTGCGGGCCAATGTTCGGTGCTTCATCCCGAACGGCAAGGGCAGCGGAGTCTATACGCTGTATTTCACATCATCGGGCCAGGAGCAGACGCTGAACTTCCGGGATATCACGCCCTTTGTCACGGACGGCGATGTGCTTAATATCGTGGTGGACGACCTGATGTATGAGTTTCGTCTGCGGCAGGGGTTGAATATGAATCTTGGGATATCGCTGTTGACGGTGCCGGGCGATCCCATTGAAAAGGTGGTCGGCTACAATCGGATCGAGCGCAAGTTCACCGCCAACGACTACGTGCTGCAGATTCCGCTGACCAAATCGGACGAGGTCATACAAAGCTTGCGGGCCAATCCGGGTTACGTGTCGGCGAGCGTGAACTGGACCAGCCCCAACCTGCCGCTCAAAGGAACGGTCAAGGCGTACAAGGGCCAGCAGTTGGTCAAGACCGTCACGGAACCGACCTTCAAGAACGCGCACAATGTTATCGTCACAGGCTTGTCGCCGAAGACGGAGTACCGGTTTGCCGTGGACTGTGTCAGCCCATCGGGACAGACGTTCAATGCCGGAGAGGTGACGACGACGACGCGCGAAGGATCCTACGACCGCAAGGACGCCGTGACCATCCGCATGGCCGACGGCACCGATTTCAAGCTGACGGGGGCGTCGGCGTCGGCGGATTATACCTATATCGACTTCTCTTGGACGACGAACAAGACGTCGTCGACGATGGTCCTGGTCTCGCCGTCGCCGGACCTGGGAGTCAATTACGTGGCGTGCGTCAAGCTCCGCGACGGGCGGGTGCATCAGGGTTGGGTGACGCAGGGCGGGACGTTTGAGATGGTCACCGGTCATCAGATACGCATCAGCGACCTGGATCCGGGAGTGACTTACTACTACAATATCCTGTCGTGGACGTATCAGGACGACGATCCGACGAAGAACCCGCTTGTGGCCGTGGGCAAGGTCGGCCAGATTGCCACGAAGTTCGACGCGCCTCCGCAGGTCAGGATCAAGGCGCAGTTGCAGAACGCCGGCGCAGCCGACGTCCCCGTGGTTGTCACGAAGGCGGGCGATGCCTCGTTCCGCCTGGCGCTGAACACGGGGTCCAATGGACTGACGCCGCCGGTAACGCTGGAGAAGGGCAAGCGGTACACCTTCTCGGTGTCCGGCCATGCGTGGTATCAGGATGGGGCGTCGTCGCCGCTGAATGTCTCGAGCACGGCGACGGGGGACCTTCCGGATGTGGTCCTGAATCTGGCCGCCCGGCCGTCGCCGGGGGGCGTCGTCTATGATACGGCGGGCGCTCCGGTCTCCGGGGCGACGGTGAAGCTCGTGGGCAAGACCGGCTATCAGACGACGACGGACGGCAACGGCCGTTACACATTCGACGGGTTCACGTTCACCGGCGCCGTCAACGTCGAGGTCAGCAAGGCCGATTATGCGACTCAGCGCGTGGCCGGGCGGGTCGAACAGCTTGGTCTGACGCGGCGGTTCACCGCCGATGGCTGCATCCTGCCCAGCGCCCTGATGACAATGGAGATCACGGTCAAGAAGCTCACCGGCGCGCCCATCAGCGGAATGACCGTCGTGATCAAGGAGGGCACGTCACAGAAGGGCTCGGTGACCACCAACGCGCAGGGCAAGGCGACCTTCACCCACAATTTCAACGACAACAACGCCAACGCCCATTTGCTGACGGTCTCCGTGGTCCCGTCGGCTACCTCACCGATTCTGCCAACCAGCGCCCAGGTGTCCGTCATCGGAGGGGAACAGCGCAAACTGGAGATCAACTGCCCCGAGGATACGCTGGGGCCCGCGATTACGGACATCTCCATCACGCAGATGGCCAACCGCAACATCAGCGTCGCGTTTTTGCTGGACGATGAGACCGCAACCAGTTGCCTGGAGTACAAGACGCCTGCCGGACAGACCAAGACGACATCTTGGAGAACAGGCAGCAGCGTCGCTGGGTCGGGGCGTTCGAGCCACTGGATTATCATCCAGGGCAACGACGTCGTGCCCGGCGTCTATGAGATCAAGGTCAAGGCGAAAGACCGTTTTGGCAATCTATCGGAAAGCGGATACACGTCGTTCAGCTTGTTCGGTGGTGCGGCATGGAACCTCAAAGTGGTCTCCGTGGACCGGACCTCGGCCGTGCTGTCATGGGACCGATTCCCCCAGGCCAACGAGAACCCCACCGTGAAGTTCGGCAAGTATGTGCTGACGGTGGGCAATCTGACGCCGGTGGAGATTACGAGCGTCACCACGACGCGCTACACGGTGCGCAATCTGACGCCCAACACGACGTATGCCGTGACGCTTCATGCGGGTTTTGCCGGCCGCCCCGGCTACCTGGCGGCGCCGACGACGGTGAACCTGACGACGACGTCGAGTCCTCCGGTGGTCGGCGGCTTTGCGGTGACGCCCGCAACAGCGGCAACGAATCAGGACATCCAGGCCACCGCCACCATCAACGATCCGGATTCCAATATCAAGAGCGTACTTCTGTTTCTCAAAGGCGACAAAATAGGACAAGATTTGTCGAAGCAGACGTTCAACGCCCAAACCGTGTCGTTCTCGCACACGTTCAAGGTGGCGGAGGCCGGACAGTATAAGCTCGTTCTGGAAGCCACCGACGAAGCGGGCACGGGCACGGCGGAAAAGACCCTGACGGTCGTAGCCATTGAGAAGCCCGTGATCCGTTTTGAGACCTCGACGATCAAGGCCCTGGTGGGGGAGCAATTCAACACGGTTGTACTCCTGACCAACGCCGACAAGCTCCAGGGCAAGATTGGATGCACCCTGGACTGGGGCGACGGACGAAAGTCCGAAGTCGCGGCGGCCGAGGGCGCGTTCAAGGCCTCATACGCCTACAAGGAGGAGGGGTCATTCAAGGTGATGGCTACGGCGGTGGCCAGCGCCAAGGGAGTGTCGGTTGCGTCCGAGCCGGTCCAGTGCACCATCACCGTGACATCAACGCCGACACAGGTGACGCTGACCCGTGACACATCGAAGGGGTATGGCAACAGCCAGGTGTTTCACGCGACGGCGGTGGCGGGGTCCTATCCCATCAAGACGTGGACGCTCGATTACGGTGACGGCAAGAAGGAGACCGGGCAAGGTCCGGTCGACAAGGACTTTGCGCATGTGTATCCC
>DSDB01000543.1 GCA_011057845.1 Phycisphaerales bacterium
GCCGAGGAAATGGATGTCCGCATCGGGGCGGGTTTCGAGGGGCTGATCGACGACCTGCGTATCTACAAACGGCCGCTGACGGAAGTCGAAATCAAAACGATCTACCGGCTCAAGAGCGACAAGCCAACACCGACGTCTTAGAAGCTACCTTCCCGGAAGGAGACCAGCATGAACGAATCCGCAATCACCCGCCGACAACTGATGAAAGACGCCACGGCCGCCGCGGCTGGGCTGGCCGCCATGAGCCTGACGGCCGGACTGACGCCGGCCCTCGCCGACGAAATCGATACCTCCAGGATTCTCAATTACAACCCGAACATGGAGTACCGCCGCCAGGGCAAGACCAACCTCATGGTCTCGGCCGTGTGCCTGGGCGGGCACTCCCGCAGCAACCTGCAGGAGCGCACCGAGATTATCAGCCGCTGCATCGACGCGGGCATCAACTACATCGACGCCTGCTGGGACAACGAGGTCAAGCGGGACGCCGAGGCCCTCAAAGGCCGTCGCGACAAGATGTATCTGGCGCTGTCGCACGGGGCCAAGGAGGTCCGCAACGAGGAATACCGTACCTCGGCGAAGCTCCTGGGCTCGCTCGATGAGCTTCTGCACGACTCCGGCCAGGAGTACACCGACCTGTGGAGGATCACCTGCTTCGAGCCGGGCGGCCGCCACACCTTCGATACCGCCTGCGAGATTGTCGATGCCCTCGAAAAGGCCAGGAAACAGGGCAAGGCCCGTTTCATCGGCTTTTCCACCCACGACCGGCGGTGGATTCAGTTTATGATTCAGTACTTCCCGCAGGTTGATGTGGTGTGTTTCCCCTTTACGACCATGAGCCGCCGCGCCCAGACCGACAGCGTATTCGATGCCCTCAAGAAGCAGGATGTTGGGGCATTCGGCATCAAACCGTATGCAGCCGGGTCGCTGTTTACCGCCGACGGACAGGAGAACATGAAGCGGGCGCGTCTGGCCCTGCGGTACATCCTCGCCAGCAACACCGTGATCCCCATACCGGGGCTCAACAGCGTCGAAGAGGTCGATAACGCCGTCAAGGCCGTCCAGGAGCGACGCGAGTTCGATCTCAAGGAACAGGCCCAGCTCGAAGAAGTCAACCGGCATGCCCTGGCGTCATTGCCGCCGAACTACCAGTGGCTGCGGCAATGGCAATACGTCTGACCGGGCCGAACCGCATCCCCAATCCCCAGCAGAAGGCAGAACGCATGAAGTATATCCTGACGGCCGCGGCAACACTCTCGGTGCTCGCCGTGCTCAGTTGTGAACCCAACACGAAAGGCAAAGGCCCCAGGACCGATCCCGCCGCCGACTCGCGGGAGGTCGTCCCGGCCGCAACGTCGCCCGTTGAGAATGGGCCTTTGCTGCTCGACGATGAGCCACTGATGCTCGATGAAGACGAGACGGACGCGGCTACAGGGGCCGACAACAGCCGCTGCCACGTCTGTCATATCAACTACGCCACAGAGGAACTCGCCGTCACACACGCCAGGGCCGGGAAAGGCTGCGCAAGCTGCCACGGGCCCAGCGACGAGCACATTGCCGACGAGTCCTGGGCCTCCGGCGGCAACGGCACCGCCCCCGATATCATGTACCCAAAAGACAAGATCAATCCCTCCTGTCTGGCCTGCCACAGGGCCGACAAGCTCCCCGAGGCCGAGCACAAGGCCCCGCTGGCTTCGAACGCCACCGTGGTCTGCACGGACTGTCACGGCGACCATCGCCTGCACACCCGCCGCTGCAACTGGAAGTAGTCTCCTTCATCCAACAAACCGTGGATAAGTCACGGCGCGGCGCGGCGAACCACGCGGAACCCGAGACCCAGCCCTCGATAGTGCGGATAATTGAAGTTCCTGTTCGAGCATCGGCTGCGGTCGGGATTGAGAATCCATGAGCCGCCGCGAGTCACCCGCGCGCTGCCGCTGGCCGGGCCGCGGGGATTGTCCTTGATCTTGAAGTCGTAATACGACAGGCCGTACCAGTCGTTGCACCACTCCCACACGTTGCCCGCCATGTCATACAGTCCGAAACCGTTGGGCGGGTAGAATCCCACCGGCGTCGTCCGCGGATAGGGGTCTTTCTCGAACGGGTCGCCCGAACCCCACCAGTTGGTCTTAGTCGGGTCCTCCTCGTCTCCCCACGGGTACTTCCTGCGTTCGAGTCCTCCCCGGGCGGCGTACTCCCATTCCGCCTCCGTCGGCAGCCGGTAGCCATCCCCGGCGAAATCGCACTCCCAATCGGCCGGATTGTAGCACGGGCGCAAACCCTGCCGCAGGCTGAGCCAGTTGCAGTACGCCGCCGACCCGAACCAACTGATCTCGAGCATGGGATGGTTCTCCTTGCCCGGCTGCACGGTGAACTGGTTTTTCGCAAATGCGATCTGGCTCCAGGAGTCGAATTCGCGGACATTGCAGTAGGGTTCGTTGCGGCCGACGCCAAAGACAATGCGCTCCTGCACGGCGACCCGGCCGTTTCGCAGGGCGTCATTGAGATACTCGCAATACTGGCGGTTTGTCACCTCCGTCGCCCCCATCAGCAACGGCGCAATCTCGACGACGTGCACCGGACGCTCATCCGCATCCCAGGCGCCGAAATGGTCACCCATCTCGAAAGAACCGCCCGGAATCGGGATCATGGCGTTGGGATCGGGCTTGCCGCCCGCTTGCAGCGACACCGGTATGTTATCGGTTGTTGGGACGGGCAGGTTCGGCTCCACGATCGCCTGGCCCGCGCCGCCCCGCGCATCGGGCTCGGCAACATGGTTGCCATCGACAGCCTCGGGACCCGGCGTCGGCCCTGGCGCAATCACAGACAGGTTGGGCTCGGCCACGGGGATATTCACGTCCAGCCCCACAGGGCGGTCAGGTTCAACGACAGTCCGGTTGGGTTCGACTACCGGGATATGCACATGCACGCCGACGGGCCCATTGGCGTCCGGCGCAGCAACAACATCATTCGGATCAACAACGGGCTCGATACGCGGAATCCGGATAGCAAACGGCTTCTCACATCGGTCGGATACGGATGCATGCAGTACACTGCGGACGGCAATCACACACTGGTTTGAATCGACCACCGGGGCCTTCCATACATACGAATTGGCATCCGACACACGGTTGGCATCCGTGAAGGCCCCCCCGCCGTCGCTGGAAAAAGCCACGATGACGTCGCCGACGATGCCCCGGCTCGTCCAGACAATGCTGATCACGGCATTGGGCTCGAAGACCTCGCCGCCGGTCGGATACAGCAGCTCCAGTGCCGGCGGGCGGTTGTCAATAGCAAAGAGACCCGACTCAGCAGAGCCCGTGTCCGCCATCGCCATCGAGCACAACCCCAGGCACATGACCACCGCCACGACGGACCCGTCCATTAGAACCCGCACAAACGTCTTGAGATCGAGCCTCACCGCAGTCCCCTCACCACGCGAAATCCAATATCCCCCTGTCGGGCGGTCGGCAAAGCATTGCCGCGCATCGACACGCGGCACTGCGTCGCGAAGAACTTCCAGCATCCTCCCCGCACGACCCTCCTGTCGCCGGTCGGCGGCCCAAGCGGATCGGCCGTGGGACTGGCGCTATAGAACGCACCGTCGTATGCATCATTGCACCACTGCCAGACGTTGCCTGCCATGTCGTAGAGCCCGTAGCCGTTGGCCGGATAATGCCCCACCGGCGTCGTCTGCGGGTATGGCCCGGATTCCCACCGGTCGCCCGAACTGAACCAGTTGGCCCGGGACGGATCGTGTTCATTGCCCCACGGATACAGCCCGCCAACAATTCCTCCCCGCGCCGCATACTCCCACTGGGCCTCCGTGGGCAGGTGGTAGCCGTCGGCCCGCAAGTCGCACGCCCAGGTCGTTGGGTCGTAACATGCCTGCCGGCCTTCGCTCCGACTGAGCCAGTTGCAGTAGGCCGCGGCCCCATACCAACTGACCGCCACGACCGGATGTGTTTCGCGGTCGGCCAATGCGGTGAATAGACCCTCTCGCCGGTGTATCTGGCTCATCGGGTCGGCGGCCCGCGTGCTCAGCAGCCCAATATCGCGCCCTCGCAGATAGACAACACCATCACGCAGCTCGATCTGGGCGCCGGCCATGGCGGCGTTGAGAAACTCGCAGTATTGCTCGTTGGTCACATGCGTGGCCTGCATGACAAACGCCCCAACGCTCACCGGGTGCACCGGAAGCTCATCCGGTTTTCCGATCCCCGCCGTATCGCCCATCTCGAACGACCCGGCGGCTATCTCCAGGTACTGCCGCCACAGGGCCGATTTGCCGTCGTCGGCCGTCACACGAACCTTGTAGCGGCTCCCAAAGGCCCCTGGAAGGTCCGCCGCGCAGTTCCACGCAATCTCCCGATCCGCCCCCGGCGCAACACCGGCTCCGACATGGCCGCTCAGACTGCTCGCCCGCACGGACCAGGTCTGTCCGCCGTCATCGCTGACCTCCACGGACACGACACAGGCATCGCCGTCGGCGTCCGCCAGGTCATATCGAATCTCGACCCGGTTCGAGCCGTCGTGCCGCTGGCCGACGCGGACGTTCGATACCGTCGGCGGATCGTTGGCCCATGCGCAAGCACAGACCGCCGGACCCAGCAGCAGGCACAGCCTCATCGCAACTCCCGGTCTTCCTGTCAATGCGCCCTTACAAGCCATAGGAAACAGTCCGTAAACCAGCCGTCCGTCCATGACAACCGCCAGTACGATTCACACCTTATAACACCCCGCCGGATGCTTTACAAGAACCAGTCCTCCTGACGGGAGACTCTTCACAGGCGGATTGTTGCAGCAGGGGCCTGGTTCGGATACCATGCGCGGCACAAAGGATACGCCGCCACGGGTCGTATGTCGTGGCGTCCAAGGAATCATTCATGGATAAGTACATTTGCATACACGGCCATTTCTATCAGCCGCCCCGGGAGAACCCGTGGCTGGAGGGGGTGGAATTGCAGGATTCGGCCTATCCCTACCACGACTGGAACATGCGGATTACGGACGAGTGCTACAGGCAGAACTCGGCCTCGCGGATCCTCGGGCCGGATCGGCGGATTGTCGATATCGTCAACAATTACGCCAACATGAGTTTCAACTTCGGCCCGACCCTCCTGTACTGGCTCGAAGAGCATGCGCCGGACGTCTACGCCAGGATCCTCGAAGCCGACGCCAAGAGCCGCGAGAAGTTCTCCGGCCACGGCGCCGCCCTGGCGCAGGCGTACAACCACATCGTCATGCCCCTGGCGAACGACCGCGACCGCCACACACAGGTCATCTGGGGGATACGGGATTTCCAGCAACGGTTCGGGCGGGACCCGGAGGGCATGTGGCTACCGGAAGCAGCCGTCAACCTGCCGACCCTCGAATGCCTTGTTGACCACGGCATCCAGTTCACGATCCTGGCGCCGCGGCAGGCCAAGCGCGTCCGCAAGATCGGCGCCAAACGATGGACGGCGGTGGCCGACGAGAGGATGGACACAACCGTCGCCTACCGCTGCGAGTTGCCTTCCGGCCGGAGTATCGTGTTGTTCTTCTACAACGGC
>DSDB01000184.1 GCA_011057845.1 Phycisphaerales bacterium
CTCCGCCGCAGGGCCGGATCGGTAAAGAGGTTGCCCACGTTGTTGTTGAAGAAGACGGCGTCGAAGGTCTTGAGGCTTGCGGGTGCGAAGACGGCCGGGTCTCTGCTGATGACCGTCCGGAAGGCGCCGGTCTTCTCGCCCATCAGGGTCAACGCCGCGTTCGCCGTGGCAATCGAGCCGTGCCCGCCGTAATTGACGTTGAGATCGAAAATCAGCAGCCTGCGGTCCCTGGCGGGGCGGGCCGGGGCCTGACTGGGGATCGCCGCGGCGATCCTTGCGGCCACATCATCGGCCCCGGCCGCGGTGATAGTCGCCGCCACAGCCGAAGCCGCCGTCGTGGCCAGGAACTCTCGACGGGTCAGGGAGTGTCTGTACGGTTGCATGGGACTGTCCTTAAGGATTCGCGCACCGCGATCTTTGCGCCGGCGCCGATACACGCCCACTGTATCCGAGACGCAGTCCCCATTCAACCCCATATCAGGACCGATTCCGCGGGCAGGCCGACGCCGTTTGTGTGAAGCGGCCTTGAACGCGGGCCGCAAATGCGGCATGATGGGACCAAGGGGGGATGAGGGCGGTATGGTGGGGTCTGTCATGGTGTCGAAGGACCGGATACGACGACTGCGCAGGGTGTTGATCGGGTGGTTCGCCGCCAACAGGCGGGATATGCCGTGGCGGCGAACGCGGGACCCCTATGCCGTCTGGGTCTCGGAGGTGATGCTGCAACAGACGCAGGTCGAGACGGTCATTCCCTATTATGAGCGGTTCATGCGGCGATTTCCCACGGTTGGGGCCCTGGCGGCGGCACGGCTGGATACGGTGCTCAAGTGCTGGGAGGGGTTGGGGTATTACGGCCGGGCGCGGAATCTGCACAGGGCCGCGGGGATGGTGGTGGCCCAGCTCGGCGGCGAGATTCCCGGCGACCGCGAGGCCCTGCTGCGGCTGCCGGGCATTGGGGCCTATACGGCCGGGGCGATTGCGAGTATCGCCTTCGACCGACCGGAGCCCATCGTCGATGGCAACGTCATGCGGGTGCTGTGCAGGCTGTTTCGTGTGCATGGTGATCCCAGGTCGACCCAGACAGGTCGGCGGCTGTGGGAGATGGCCGCCGTGCTCGTGCCCCGACGGTGTCCGGGGATATTCAACCAGGCGTTGATGGAGCTTGGGGCGCTGGTCTGTCGGCCGGGCGAGCCGGATTGCGGGGCGTGCCCGGCGCGGCGGCTGTGCGAGGGGCGGCGGCACGGCGAGCAGTCCAGGCTACCCATACGGCGCGTCCGTAAGCCGATTCCTCGATACACCGTGGTCGTTGGCATCGTCGAAAAAGATGGCAAGGTCCTCATCGACCGCCGCCCGGA
The DNA here is from genome assembly GCA_011057845.1 of Phycisphaerales bacterium. Lineage (GTDB taxonomy): Bacteria > Planctomycetota > Phycisphaerae > Sedimentisphaerales > Anaerobacaceae > UBA2266. The sequence continues at coordinate 1,356 of DSDB01000184.1, forward strand.
AGGTGGGCTGTTGGGCGGTCTGTGGGAGTTCCCCGGCGGAAAACGCAGGCCACGCGAGTCACTCAAGGCGGCCCTGACGCGCGAACTGCGAGAGGAGATGGATATCGAGGTCCACGTGGGCCCACGCCTGGCCGTCGTCGATCACGCCTATTCCCACTTCGCCATCCGCCTGCACGCCTACCACTGCAAATGGCTCAGCGGCCAACCCACCGGCCAATCCTGCACCGCATGGAAATGGGTCCGCCCCAAAGACCTCAACCGCTACGCCTTCCCCACCGCCAATAAGAAGGTCATCACCGCCCTGATGGACCCTACCTGAGACGATGCGAATCGGACCAGCAACACGCCCGTTGTCTTGGCCCGGATTTCCCATGTGCGACGTCTTGACGGTTCTTCCGGCACGGCATGTTGAACCCGCTGAAATACTCTTGAAATCAAGGGCGAAGCGGCGTATTATGGGACTCGAGTTGCCAGGAAACCCTATGAATCCGTGTGCGAATATGACTGAGACGATCCAATCCAGACGCCAGTTCCTCAAGGCCCTCGCCGCAGGCGCCGCCACTCTCGCCTTGCCGCATCGCTCGATTTCGGCAGGGGTGGCATCCCTTCACGCAGTGAAGGGATCGTCTGCTCCGGCTCTTGCCTTTCCCGAACCGGCTTCGGGCCCCCCCGCCGAGGATTCCCCCCGCCCCAACATCGTCCTCATCATGACCGACGACCAGGGCTACGGCGACCTCGGCGCCACCGGCAACCCCGTGATCAAGACCCCGCACATCGACGCCCTCGCCGCCCAAAGCGCCGCCATGAGCAACTTCTACGTCTCGCCCGTCTGCGCCCCCACCCGCGCGTGCCTCATGACCGGCCGTTACAACTACCGCACCCGAGCCATCGACACCTTCGTCGGCCGGGCCATGATGGACCCCGAAGAGACGACCCTCGCCGAACTGCTCCGCGACGCCGGCTACGAGACCGGTATCTTCGGCAAGTGGCACCTCGGCGACAACTATCCCCTGCGCCCCACCGAGCAGGGCTTCGCCGAATCCCTCGTCCACCGCGGCGGCGGCATCGGCCAGCCCTCCGACCCGCCCGGCGGCGAAGGCAAGTACACCGATCCCATCCTCGCTCACAACGGCGAATTGAAACCCTTCAAAGGCTACTGCACCGACGTCTACTTCGACCACGCCCTGGCCTGGATCGAGAAATCCGCCGCCGCCGGCAGGAACTTCTTCGCCTATATCCCCACCAACGCCCCCCACGGCCCCTTCGACGATGTCCCGAACGAACTGCTCGAACAGTACAAGCAGATGGACCTGGCCAACGACCGCTTCCCCCAGGACAAAGGCCACAAACTCCCCCAAAACGCCAACCTCGACACCCACGCCCGCATCTTCGCCATGATCACCAACATCGACCAGAACGTCGGCCGCCTGCTCAACAAGCTCGACGCCCTCAATCTGGCCGACAACACCATCGTCATCTTCATGGTCGACAACGGCCCCAACACCCGCCGCTACGTCGCCGGTTTCAAGGGCAACAAGTCCGACGTCCACGAAGGCGGCATCCGCTCGCCCTTCTTCATCCGCTGGCCCCGCGCCCTCAAGAGCGGCCGCACATCCGACCGCATCGCCGCCCATATCGACCTGCTGCCCACCCTCCTGGAGGCATGCAACGTCCAGAAACCCGACGACCTCAAACTCGACGGCCGAAGCCTCCTGCCCCTGCTCTCCGGCCGCGACGACGACTGGCCCGACCGCATGATCGTCATCCAGTCCCACCGAGGCGACAAGCCCGTCCTCTACCACCATTTCGCTGCCCGCACCCAGCAGTGGAAGCTCCTCAATGCCTCCGGCTTCAATCGCGAGCAGTTGACCGGCGAGCCCAAATTCGAACTCTACGACATGGCCGCCGACCCCTACGAAACCAACGACGTCGCCGCCCAGCACCCTGACATCGTCCAGGACCTGAAAACCCGCTACGAGGCCTGGTTCAAAGACGTAAGCTCCACCCGCCCCGACAACTACGCCCCGCCACGCATCCACATCGGCACGCCCCACGAGAACCCCACCACCCTCACCCGTCAGGACTGGCGGCATGTCAAAGGCAGCCCCTGGGCCGGCGACTCCAACGGCTACTGGGAACTCTACGCCGCCAGGACCGCCGAATACGACATCCACCTGCGATTCCCCGCCCTGCCCGCCGACGCCACGGTCATCCTCGACCTGTCCGGCAGGAAACTCGAATCGCCCGCCCAAAAGGGCCGAACCGAATACACCTTCAAATCCGTTGGAATAGAAGAAGGCAACCTCCGCCTGACCGCCGCCATCAAGACCGATAACGACACCAAAGGCCCCCATCAGATCGATATTCTGTGCCGGTGAGGCCGCATGGCCCTATTCGCAACCGCAATCCGACCATGACCACCCGTACATCCCAATGCACATACATCCCCGAACTCGGCTGCAACGTCCTGTTCAATCACTCCAAACGGGCCCGGCGGCTCTCAATCACCGTCAAGCCCGACGCCTCCGTCAGGGTCACCATTCCTCGCGCCGCCTCCCGCAAGGCCGCCGAGCAATTCCTCGCCTCCAAGCAGCATTGGATCCGCAAGCACCTCCAACGCATCACCCAACGGCCCCGGACCGCCCCGCCGAGACCCATGCACCCGATCGACCGCATCCGCGCCGGGCGAATCCTGGCCGGGCGGCTCAATGAACTGGCCCGGCGACACCAGTTCACCTACAACCGCCTGACCATCCGCCGGCAGAGAACCCGCTGGGGAAGCTGCTCCGACAAAAACAACATCTCCCTCAACGCACGCCTGATTAACCTGCCGCCCGAACTCATCGACTACGTCCTCCTTCACGAGCTGCTCCACACCCGAATCAAGAACCACGGCCCTCAATTCTGGGCCGAAATGCACAGGCTCCTGCCCGACACGCCAACCCTCCGCCGCCAACTGAAGAAACACCGCTGCACCGACTGACCCCAAAGCACATACGATATGCGAAAGACAAGACTATGATAGGCGCCATCGCGGGAGACATCATCGGTTCACCCCACGAGTTCGATCCCATCAAGACCACGGACTTCCCGTTGTTTTCAGCGCCATCTCGGTTCACCGACGACACCGTCCTGACCATCGCCACAGCCGAAGCCATCCTCACGGGCGGTGACTACACCCGCCTTTACCAATCCTACGGCCGCCGATACCCCGATGCCGGCTATGGCGGCCGCTTCATTCACTGGATCTACGAGCCCGAACCGCGGCCTTACAACAGTTGGGGCAACGGCTCGGCCATGCGCGTCAGCCCTATCGGCTTCGCCTTCAACTCCATCGAAGAAGTCCTTGCCGAGGCCCGAAACAGCGCCGCCGTCACTCACAACCATCCCGAGGGCATCAAAGGCGCACAGGCAACGGCACTGGCCGTCTATCTCGCCCGGATGGGCGCCGACAAGCACACCCTCAAAGCCGAAATCACCGCCCGTTTCGGATACAACCTGGACCGCACTCTGGACCAAATCAGACCCGGCTATGTCTTCAATGAGTCCTGCCGGCAAACCGTCCCTGAGGCTCTCATTGCCTTTCTTGAATCCGACGCCTTCGAGGACGCCGTCCGCAAGGCCGTCTCCCTCGGCGGCGACAGCGACACCCTCGCCTGTATCACCGGCGCCGTCGCCCAGGCCCACTACGGCGTCCCCCCGTCCATCATCGCCGAAACACGCAGCCGCCTGCCCGACGACCTGCTCCACCTTCTCGACCGATTCGCCGCCCGTTTCCCGGCCGCCGCCGTGTAAACGGCCCAACCCGTGTGCCGGGTCGGGCAGAACGCACCGGATCGTTTCAATCGCCCCGCCCCCCCCTGCCAATTTGGCATGACCGCCTCGCCCGGCCACAGCATAAAGCCTTTGCTTTTCAGCACTTACGCAACATCGGCCGCCCCGGCACATCGTTTGCACCGTATACTCTACGGCGTGCAGGCAGACAACGACCGTGTGCCTTTGGATATCGGATCTTAGGCCTTGAGTCCTGTGTCATGCGTCGTGCGTCGTGAGTCGCAACTGAGGTTTTGCCCATGAAATTCGATAAATTCACATTGAAAGCCCAGGAGGCCCTCGCCACCGCCCAGCAGCTCGTGATGGCCCGCTCGCATACGGTCCTGACCCCCCTGCACCTGTTGGCC
>DSDB01000699.1 GCA_011057845.1 Phycisphaerales bacterium
CACCCGATCCAGAATGAGCCTCGTGTCGAGACCGCTCTTCTTGGCCGTCAGAATCAGCCTCACCGTCCGTATCTCGTGCTCCTTCATCAGCAGATACGCGATAATCGGCTGCGGGCCGGCCGTGATCGTCGACGTCGATTTCAGGAACCCCATCAAATAGGCATCGGATTCCTGCTCGGCCTTCAAAAACGACTTGTCCGAAGCCGCATACGCCGCGCCGGCCTCCACCACCCGCTGATAGGGCGTCGCCCCGAACAGCGAGCTGAGCCCCTCAAGGCCCCCTTCCAGGCCCCGCTCGAACCGTTCGACCTCGATAAAACCCCCGTCCACCAGCACATCCCTGGCCCTGACGTCGGATTCCGTCAGCTTCAGTCGCAGCATCGTGCGGATATTCAGCAGGTCCGCCTGGACCCGAAACAACCCCACGAGAAACACGCTGCCCAGTTCGTACGCCCGGCTTAGGTAATAATCATTCTGTGCCCGGTCAATGGCGTAGTCGATCTGGCGGATGTCCTTGCCCTGGTAATACCCGAGCGTTCCCTCGTCAACGGCCTGGGCCAGATACGCCGGCAGCAGACTGAAAGACTGCTCCGTGAAGACCTGTCGCAGCATCTCGGCCGGGACGTTGCCCTCGTCGCTGTAGCCTTCGCCGGCTAGCTGGTCCGTCATGACTCGTCGAACCGCCAGGCGGATGTTTGCATAATCCACCCGCGACCTGAACAACTCCGTCACCCGCTCGTCCAGCATCAACTCCGCGAACAACTCCCGCGCCGCGATTCGTCTGGCCGACAACACATCCTCCACTGCCGCCAGTCCGCCCGCCGCCGCCACGACATACTCCGTGCTGCTCAGCGCCGCCGCTGCCGACTCGAAGCCGTCGGCGTTGACCATGTCCAACAGCATCGCCCGGCTCAGCAGGTGCATCTCAAGCGTCCGCACCTGCGCCGTCTGGAACATGTACCGCCAGTCGTCTTCGCCCACCGGCGGATACATGTGATAGTCAATTGTCCTGTCAGCCTTGATTGACGGCATCTGTCATCTCACGAGTATCATCAGGCCCCAAACCCGGCCGAATCAGCCGAACAACATGCCCGCCAATTCGATCTCCAGTTCCTTACGAGCCTGTTCCATCAAAACCGCGAACGAGACGTTCGTCATGATCTTGCCTCGACGCAGCACAAAACCGCCGCCGAGGTCCAGCCGCTGGTCGCTGAGCCGAACCGCCCCACGGCGGTCGTCCTCGCTCAGTCGCCGGTTCAACTCGGCGATCAGATCCTGCCCGATCCGCCGTTCGTGGCGGTCCAGGATCACCTCTTCTTCACCGGTCTCGACGGCCTCCAGCATCAACTTGGACGCCAGATTGCGGTACGCTTCATCCGGCAGGCCCTGCAACCGCTTCAGCGCTTCGGCGAAAACGCCGTCGAGCAGCGCCCGCTTTTCCGCGAGCAACTTCCGCGCGACCTCCATGCGGGCCGCCGCCAGCAGATGCGCCTTCTCTTCCGCGGCCGCCTGTTTGGCGAGGGTGTCCGTCTGCTGCTTATGGGCGTCGAGGTCTTTTTGCAGCCGCGCCCGCTCGTCCGAGGCCTGCTCCCTCGCCGCCGACAGAATCTCATCGGCCTGGCGTTGAGCGTCCGAACGAATCTTCTCTAAAACCTGTTCAGCTTCCATATCCGATCCCGCCGATAGCCGATTATGCGCCGCCAAGCTCAATACCCATCAGGATCACCAGCAGCGAAACAAGGAACCCCAAAATGGCGTACAACTCCACCATCGCCGAGTAAAGTACGCCGGCCTTGACCGCCATCTCAGGCTTTTTGGCCGCCATCAGGATACCCCCGGCCGACGTCTTGCCCTGGTGAATGGCGCTGAACAGGCCGCCGATGCCCACCGGCAGACACGCCGCCAGAAGCGCCAAGCCTTCCTGGACGCTGATTGGCGTCTCAAGGCCGCCGCCGAACATGTTCAGCTTCACCATAACCATCAACGCGATGATGAACCCGTAGACGCCCTGCGTGCTGGGCAGGACCACCATCAGCGTCAGCGAGCCGTACCGCTCGGGCTTCTCGCTGAGAACGCCCGCCGCGCTGCGGCCGGCGATCCCCAGGCCGATCGACGAGCCGGCCCCGGAGAGAAAAGCCGCAATCGCCGCACCGCCGATAGCACACGCCATCCCATATTCCATTGTTCAGACCTCGCTTTCTTTCACTGCAACTAGCTTCTGACTTGCTCGACCACGCTATGCTTATACTGCTTACGCAGCGGCTCGAACGCCCGGCCGCCGCCTTCAAAGAATTTCGGGAAGAACTCCACGAACTGCAAACGCATACTGTGCACGAACGACCCCAGGGTCGAAAGCGCCAGATTCAACGTATGGCCGCCCACAAACACAACCGCCCCCAGCAGCCACCCGACATACGGGGCCCCGCCAACGAGCTTGACGCAAATGTTGACCGCCATGCCGAAGCCGCCCGTCACCATCCCCAGCGCCATAATCCGCACGTAGCTCAACACGTCGCCCATATAAAACACCGTGCAGAACAAGTTGAACACCCCCATCCCGATACGGCCCGGCCAGCCCCCTTCCCGGACGCTGAACAGCAATATGACCGCCGCCGGGATGACCGAGGTGGCCAGGAATATCCCCGCGGCGCCGCTCATCAGAATCCCGCCTTTCGCCAGACCGAACAGCACCAGCGAATTCAGCATCACCAACCATGTGACCTGGTCGCAGAACGCCGCCACGTAGTTGCGATTCCGCAGGTTGTGCCCCAGCGCCACGCACAACCCAAACATGATCTGGAAGTATCCCAGCCCCAGCGCTATGGCAAAAAACACCATCGGCGAGGTCATCGGATCAAATAGCATCATCGAATCGCGCCATTTCTGCACGCGCTGCGGCATGAACTGCTGCGGCGCATCACCGAACCAGCCCCCCGTCAGCACCCCTGCGATCACCGTCGAAACCGCGCAGATCATCAGCATCCACGCGAATCGCTTGTCGCCGCGCATCTTCCGCAGCAGATACCACAGGACCCCCATCATCACGAGCCCGTAACCGGCGTCGGTCAGGCACAACCCGAAGAAAATCGTAAAAAACGGCGCCAGAAACACCGTCGGATCAACGCTCGTCCGCGCCGGCATCCCGTAGAGACGTGTAATGGACTCGAAAGGCCGAATCGCCGGCGGATTGTCGATCTCCACGGGCGGCTCATCCCCTTCGGCCGGCGCCACCTCCAGGATACTCGACGCCTTGAACTGCGACACCACCGCCTCAAGACGCTTGGAGTCCGTCTTCCTCACCCATCCCTCCAACAGCACCGTCTGCTCCGTCGCCGGGGCCGAGCGCCTGGCGTCTTCCCGCTCCAGCAGATTCTCATAATGGTCTCGGAGCACGCGAAAATCCGGCAGATGCTCGGCCAGCCGCGACGCCTTCGCCTCCAACGACGCAACCTCAGCCTCATGCCGGGCCCGCCGGGCTCGACGTTCGGCCATTACCTCGCGGACCGTTCCGCTCATCCCGGCAAAACCGACCGCCTCGAACTCCACCGACCGAAGCAGCTTCTGCACCGCCTCCGTGTGCTCCTTCAGACAGACGACCACGCACGCTTGCCGGGCCTGCCCCCCGCCGACCGTCTCGACGGCCGCGCCCAGGTCCTTCAGCTTACTCATCACGGCCTCCAGAGCACTGGCCGACAACAGGCCGGTCATGCAGCTAACCTGCTCCAGCTCGCCGAGAGACTCCAGCGGCGTCTCCAGACCCTCCCACGGCGACAACTCCGCCAGGTGCGCATTCAACGCCTCGACCTCACTGCGGGCCTTATCCAGTGCCGACGCGACCTGTTCGCACTGCCTGGCCGCATCCAACAGCGAAGCATCCCCCACCAGCTTTTCGTAGTGCCGCTCGTCCACGATCGGCCTGGCGAGCAGTTCCTTGCGAGTCAGGGCGTAAGGGTGCAGGAATTCCATGCAGCGACCCAGCCGTCCGATGGTCTCGTCCAGCTCTCGGGCCCTGGCCCCGGCTTTGTGCTCCGGTAGCGCCTTGCCCACCGCCGCCTCTTCGGCGCTGAGCACCTGGAAGATCCCCGCCGCCTGAAGAGACTCAAGCAACTCAGATGCCTGCGTCCGGTGGCTGACGATGATCACCTTGGTCATTTCCGCAATGGCCATCCGTTAGCCTCGCAAATAGCTCAGGACCTTCTCGACGGCCTCGCCTGTCTTCTGCTCGGCCGCCTTCCGCAACGCCTCCCGCTCCTGCCGGGCCTTTTGTTTGAGGGCCTCGACCTCGGATTGGGTGGCCTTCCTGGCCTGCTCCACCGCCGCCTCTATCGCCCTGATGCGGTCCTGATCGGCATCGGCCAGCCTCTTTGCCCGCTCCGAGCGTGCCGCATCGGCCATGGCGGCCGCCTCGGCACGGGCCTTTTCCACACGCTCCCGGGCCTCGGCCTCGGCGTTCTTGATCTTGCGTATTAACTCCATGCCTGCCTCGATACTCAAACTGTCAGGTTGTTGAACCGTCTGAATGCACAGGGACGGGTAATCTACTATGTTCACGTGGCCCGGACAACCACTTTTGACACTTTTCTAGCCCTGCAAAAGCCTATCAACCTGCTGGGAAAGCCCCTTCACGTGAGCCAGAGAGCCGTCGAACTGCTTGCGTTCGGACGCATCCAGGTTCAATTCAATCACCTTCTCAACCCCGTTGGCTCCCAGAATCGCCGGAACCCCGACGAAATACCCCCCCGCTCCATACTCCCTTTCACAGTAGGCGCAGCAGCTTATCACGTTCTTTCTATCCAGCAGAATCGCCTCCGCCATCTTCACCGCCCCGGCCGCCGGTGCGTAATACGCACTGGTGCCCAGCAGATTCACCACCTCAATGCCCCCGTTGCGCGTCCGGTCAATCAGGGCCTCCAACCGCTCGGGGCCCAGCAACTGCGTTACACCAATCCCCCCGACCGACGTAAACCTCGGCAGCGGCACCATATCGTCGCCGTGTCCGCCCATCAGCACGCACTTGACGTCCTCCACGCTGACCCCCAGTTCCGCCGCCAGGAAGCAGCAGAAACGGGCCGCATCCAGTGCCCCGGCCATCCCCATCACACGGTTTCTCGCAAACCCCGTAACCTTCGCGGCCGCGTACACCATCGCATCCAGCGGATTGCACACGACGATCACGATGCTCGCCGGACAGCGTTTGGCAACTTCCCGGCTGACCGACTTGACAATCGCTACGTTCCTGGCCAGCAGGTCATCGCGGCTCATCCCCGGCTTGCGAGCCATCCCGCTGGTGATAATCACCAGATCGCTGCCTTCGGACGCCGACCAGTCCGTCGTGCCCGTGATCGCACAGTCGAAATGCTGTATCGGCGCGGCCTCCGCGATGTCCAGCGCCTTGCCCTCGGCCAGGCCCTTGACCACGTCAATCAGCACGACATCGCCCAGACGCCGCGTCGCCGCAATGTGCGCCGTCGTCGCTCCGACGTTGCCGGCCCCAACCACTGTGATCTTCTTGCGCGCCACTCGATATACTC
>DSDB01000101.1 GCA_011057845.1 Phycisphaerales bacterium
CCGGGGCAAAGGTCCTTCTGACGGGCAACTGCGGTCCGAACGCCTTTCGCACGCTCCGCGCCGGCGGCGTCGAAATCTACACGGGCCTGGCCGGAACCGTTCGGCAGGCCGTCGAGCAATACAAGGCCGGTCGGCTGACGCCCGCCGCCGACGCCAGCGTACAGACCGGACCTCAGTCGTGAACACCCCCATGACCATCGCCGTAGCCAGCGGCAAAGGCGGTACGGGCAAGACCACCGTGGCGACCAGCCTCGCGGCGTTCCTGGCCCGCCGGGGTCGTCGAACGCAGTACGTCGACTGCGACGTGGAAGAACCCAACGGCCATATCTTCCTCAAGCCCGACATCGCCGACTCCCGCCCCGTCACCGTGCCGGTCCCACGGGTCGATACCGATAAATGCGACGGGTGCGGCCGTTGCGGGCGCTTCTGCCGGTTCAACGCCATCGTCGCCGTCAACCGGACTGTTATCACGTTCGAGCAGTTGTGCCATAGTTGCGGCGGCTGCGTCCGCATTTGCCCGCAAGGCGCGATCCGCGAAAGCCCCCTCGAAATCGGTCGTATCGAATCCGGCACTGCCGACGGCCTGCAATTCATCCAGGGCCGGCTCAACATCGGGTCCGTTCGCACGCCCTCCCTGATTCGCACCCTTCGCCAAAGCCTTGATGCTGCGTCGGTCGCCATTCTCGACGCCCCTCCAGGGACATCCTGCCCGGTCGTCGCCTGCGTCCGCGGCGTCGACTATGTCCTGCTGGTCACCGAGCCCACCCCCTTCGGCCTGCACGACCTGAAACTCGCCGCCGCCATGGTGCAACAGTTGCGCCGGCCACTGGCGGTCATCGTCAATCGCAGTGGACTGGGAGACCAGCGGACGCATGCATGGTGCCGGGAACACGGCGTTGAGATTCTCGCCGAAATCCCCGACGACCGACGCATCGCTGAGGCCTACTCCCGGGGCCGGATGCTCATCGACGCCGTCCCCGAATACGAGGCCCTATTCGCCCAGATCGCTGAAAGGCTGTTCGCATGAAGGAACTGATCGTCATCAGCGGCAAGGGCGGAACCGGCAAGACCAGCATCGTCGCCTCATTCGCGGCCCTGGCTTCAAATCCGGTCCTCGCCGACTGCGACGTTGATGCCGCCGACCTCCACCTGGTCGTCGAGCCCCGCGTCCGCCAAGAGAACCCCTTCGTCGGAGGCGTGAAGGCCCGCATCCTGCCCGATATGTGCGTCGAGTGCGGGCAATGCCGCGACCATTGCCGCTTCGACGCGGTCATCCCGCCGGATGGGCAGAACCCATCGTTCCGCATCGACCCCAGCGCCTGCGAGGGCTGCGGCGTTTGCGAACGGTTCTGCCCGACCGAGGCCATCGTGCTTGAGGACGCCGTCAACGGCCGGTGGTTCATCAGCGACACCCGGTTCGGGCCGATGGTTCATGCCGAGCTGGGCATCGCCGAAGAAAACAGCGGCAAACTCGTCAGCCTCCTGCGCAAGCAGGCCCGCGACCTCGCCGGGCGGCAGGGCCGCAACATGCTCCTGGTCGATGGCTCGCCGGGTATCGGTTGCCCCGTCATTGCCTCGATCACGGGAGCCGACCTGGCGCTGCTGGTCACTGAGCCGACTTTATCCGGCCGCCATGACCTCCAGCGGATTGTGGAATTGACCCGCCACTTCAACGTTCCCTGCGCCGTCTGCATCAACAAGGCCGACATCAACCCCGAGATGGCCGCACAGATCGCCGCCGAGGCCGCGGCCGGGTCTATCTCTGTCCTGGCCCATATCCCGTATGATAATGCCGTAACACAGGCCCAGATGGCCGGGCGATCCCTTATCGAGCACAGTGATGGCCCCGCCTCCCAGGCCATCCGCCAACTCTGGGACCGCAGCCTGGCCATGCTCAATTCAGAGGACACATCCGCCAATGGACAATGATGCTTCTGCAACATGCCCAAACAAAGGCCCCGCATGTGCATCATGCGAGATGACCTGCGATCAGCGTCTGCCTCAGGACGGCCACATCACCGTCGGGCGCCGCATACTCGTGATGAGCGGCAAAGGCGGCGTCGGCAAGAGCAGCATCGCCGCCAACCTCGCCGTCTGGCTGACCCTGCAGGACTATAATGTCGGACTGCTGGACATCGATATCCATGGTCCCAGCATACCCCGGCTGCTGGGGATGGACGACGTCAAGCTCTCCCAATACGACGGACTGGCCCTCCCAGCGCTCTTCATGGGCCGGCTGAAGGTCGTCAGTATCGGTTTCATGCTCTCAGCACCGGATACGCCGGTTATCTGGCGAGGTCCCGCCAAGCACGGAGTCATAGAGCAGTTTGTGCGGCATGTGCATTGGTCCGCCCTGGACTACCTGATCGTCGACTGCCCGCCGGGCACAGGAGATGAGATGCTCTCGGTCGCGCAGGTTCTCGGCGGCGGTTGTGAAGCCCTTGTGGTGACGACTCCCCAGGAGGTCGCCCTGCTTGACGTCAAGAAATGCATAGCTTTCTGCCGGAGAATGGCCATCCCCGTCCGGGGCATCGTGGAGAACATGTCCGGTTTTGTCTGCCCCCATTGCGGGCGGACCACCGACATCTTCAGCCACGGCGGCGGCGAGGCGCTGGCCACTGAAACCGGCGCGCCGTTGCTGGGTTGTATCCCTCTCGATCCGCAGGTGGCCGTCTGTTCCGATGCCGGCCGTCCTGTCGTCCTGTCGGCTCCCGACAGCCCGACGGCGCAGGCGCTCATGCACGCCTTCAGAACACTATCAGTCGGTACTCATCCAAAGAAACCGCAAGGAGACCCGTATGAAGATTGCCATCCCACTGTGTAATGGAAGACTCTCGGCCCATTTCGGCCACTGCGAGCAGTTTGCCGTTGTCGACGCCGACACCGAGGCCCGTCAGATAAGCGGCACCACACTTCACACGCCGCCCGCCCACGAGCCCGGCGTCCTGCCGCGATGGCTGGCCCAGATGGGCGTGGGCGTCGTGCTGGCCGGCGGCATGGGGGGCCGGGCGCAGCAGCTCTTCAACCAGAGCGGTATTGACGTCATCACCGGCGTGCCGGAAGATGTTCCCGATGCACTGGCCAGGTCGTACCTCGAAGGGCGCCTCGTCTGCGGCCCGAACGTGTGCGACCACTAGAACAATGGACCTGATCGAGCCATGCCCCGACCTCGACAATGCCGGCGCGTGGGCATCATGCCCCAGTGCGTCTACTTCAAGCCGCAAGGCATCCCCATGCGCATCCTGGAGCAGGTCAGCCTGGCCGTGGACGAACTTGAGGCCGTACGCCTGGCGGATCTTCAGGGACTGTACCATGCCGACGCCGCCGAGCGAATGGGCGTCTCGCGGCAGACCTTCGGCCGAATCCTCGACTCGGCCCACCAAAAAATCGCCGATGCCCTGGCCCACGGAAAGGCCCTGAGAATTGAAGGCGGCCCCTTCGAACTGGCCGGCGATGAGCAATCCCGGAATATGGGATTAGGCCCCTGCGGCCCCGGGCGAGGACGCCACCGTTGCCGCCGTGGGCGTGGCCCACGGTAAACCCGTACCCAGGGCGGTTTTTCGTCCAATCCCCACCCCCGCGGCGCAGGGGCGGGCCTTCCCGATGGCCTCAGTGAGGGATCGGGGCCGGCTGTGGCTGCGGGGGGCGCTGGGCCATCATCTGCTGCATCTGCTGTTGGACCATTCGCAGTTGCCGCTGGACGGGCCAGTCGCCGAAGGCCAGGACGAAGATCATGATGATATTGGCGATGGGGACGAACATGAGCAGGCCGAAGGCCCAGCCGTAGCCGGCTTTGGCGAAGATCTTGCACCAGATGACGATACTGAGAATAAGGAAGGCCACCCCGACGAGGGCCGCCAGCAGGATCATGATCGGTGCGACTATCAGCATTGCGTCCGGGCCACTGTTCATCTGTGTTTCTCCTTCAACGTGCGGATTTCAATGTGTCTACCGTCTGGTAACTATACGCCCAGGCCGGGGATGGTTTCAAATGTTTTGTTGAAATTACACGCCGGGCCGGTTGTCCCAGAGCAGGATATGCATGCGGGGACAGAAAGCCAAGCCGTGTTGTTTGCACAGGTCGGCCACCCGGGGGGATTGGCGGATGAGTTCGTCACGGGTGGCCGCCTGGGGCATGAGCAGGACCTTCTCGCGGTTGACCGGAGCCAGATCACGCAGGGTCTGTTCGATTTCGTCAAGGTCGGCCGGGGCGTCGACAACGAACTTGAGCTGGTAATCGTACGTATCGAGCAGGACCCGGAGGACGGCGAGGTTGAAGCGGGCCGGTTCGTGGATACGGGCCAGGTGCGGGTCCTCGGGTGTGGAGTTGGCGAGCTTGGGGCTGATGCTCATCAGGTCGCAGGCGATGCGCCGATTGTGGGCGATGCCGGACGTCTCGATGGTGATGTGTAAGTCGGCATCTCGCAGGGCGGCCGTCAGCTCGGACAGGTCGGGGGCCATCATGGGTTCGCCGCCGGTGATGACAACGTGGCGGCAGGGGTACTGGCGGACGGCTCGGACGATACCATCGATGGGCATGGGATCGCCCTGCTCGGCGGACCACGCGTAACGGGTATCGCACCAGCGGCAGCGCAGCGGACAGCCCGCCAGGCGGACAAAGACGCTGGGGACGCCGGCAAGCCGGCCCTCGCCCTGGAGGGAGTAGAATATCTCGGTTACGTTCATCTTGTTGCACGCGCCGGGGTAACGGACTTCACTTACAGCGCATATTGGGCCGGGTCGGTCAGTCCCGCCTGGGCGAAACCCCGCAGGCGGAGTCTGCACGAGTCACAGCGGCCGCAGGCCCGGCCATCGGGAGTCGGGTCATAGCAACTGTGCGTCAGGGAATAATCGACGCCCAGTTCCATTCCGGTGCGGACAATCTCGGCCTTGGTCATGTGGATAATGGGGGCGTGGATATGGTAAACGCCCCTGCCCTCGACGGCCGCGGCCGTGGCGAGGTTGGCCATCTTCTCGTATGCGGCAATGAATTCAGCTCGGCAATCCGGGTAGCCGCTGTAGTCGGTGGCGTTGACGCCGATGAAGATATCGAAGCTGCCCAGGGCCTCGGCCAGGGCCAGCGCGTAGCTCAGGAATACGGTATTGCGGGCCGGCACGTAGGTGATGGGGATGGCGGCCCCGGCGGCCGGATTGGGAGGGTCCTTGGGCACGGCCATAGCCGGGTCGATCAGGGCTGATCCGGCGAAGGCGGCCGGGGCGATGTCGATGATGCGGTGGTCGGAGACGTTCATGGAGGCGGCCACGTGGACGGCCGCCTGGACCTCGCGGGCATGGCGCTGGCCGTAACGGAAGGTCAGCGCATGACATTCAAAGCCCTGGCGGCGGGCGATGGCGAGCGTCGTCGCGGAGTCCAGCCCGCCACTGAGAAGAATGACTGCCTCTTTGCGTGTAGTCATGAGTCTATGTGGATTGCCGCCTGCGTCAGTAGAGCACCGGCCCGGCATCCGGCGGCCTGACGGTGCGCGGGTTTGTACACACGTGCGGATTGTACCGAC
>DSDB01000103.1 GCA_011057845.1 Phycisphaerales bacterium
CCGAGAGAGCCGTGGCGGTCTGGAGCGTGCACGGCGGCGAGTTGATTAGTGAATCCACTTGATGACCAGAAACCCCCCCACAAGCAGCACAACAAAGGCCAGACTGAACCAATTGAAGTACTTCTCGATGACGGGCCGGATCTTCTCGCCTTTCCAGCCGAGCAGCCCGGCAACGATAAAGAACCTCGCCGAGCGGCTCACGGCCGAGGCAATCAGGAATCCCACGAAGTTGATCTTCGCCACGCCGGCCGAGATGGTGCAGACCTTGTAGGGCAGCGGCGTGAAACCGCAGGTGAACACAATCCAGAAGTCGTACCTGTCGTACCAGCCCTGAAACTTGGCGAAATTCTCCTCGGTCAGGCCGATGGCTCCCAGATGCGCAAAGACCCACGCTGAGATTGCCGACCACAGCAGCAATCCGATCAGATAGCCCGCAATCCCCCCCAACACGGACGCAATCGAGCAGGCGCCGGCGAAGCGGGCCCATTTCCGGGGAGCGCCCAGCGACAGCGGGGCCAGCAGCACATCCGGCGGCACGGGGAAGAAGCTCGACTCGGCGAAGCTCAGGACAAACAGGGCGGTTCCCCCGTGGCGGGTGTTGGCGAAATGCACGACCCAGTCGTACATTCGCCGGTGCAGATGCCACCATGCCACGTTCGATCCGCTGTGGCGGGGTTGGCCGGCGGCTGCAACACTTTCGATATTGGAATCCGTCATGAGCTTGCCTAAGAATCAATCATTCGCCACGATACGGGCGGGCGGCTATAATGTCAACGCCGCGGCTTTCAACACTGTATCGGCCCAAGACGGCCGCTTCCATGACCGGCATCCAACGATCCGGAGGCCCACAAGCACGATGACACCCATGGATTCCACAAGCCCGAAGGACCCCTTTTGCAGTATAGGTGATGCTCTACTGGCCCGTGCCCCGGCCAAGATCAATCTGACACTGCTGGTGGCTGGCAAGCGGCCGGATGGCTTTCACGAACTGGAAACCATCATGGCCAAGGTCACATTCTACGATGAAGTCCGCGTCGAACCCGGGGCCCGGGGCGGCATTGAACTGGTCTGTACAGGGCCCCAATGGGCGCCGCAAGGCCCCGAGAATCTGGTCTATCGTGCCGGCGAGGCCCTGCTTGAGGCCACGGGAGTAACCGCCGATCTGCGGATTACCCTGACGAAGAATATCCCGGCCGGCTCCGGGCTGGGTTCGGCGTCCAGCGACGCCGCCACGACACTGCTGGCCCTGAATCGGTATCTGAGGCTCAACGCGGACCGCGGCCTGCTGACCCGTCTGGCGGCTGGTCTCGGCAGCGACGTCGCCTTCTTCCTGGGCGGGCCGCTGGCCCTGTGCACCGGCCGCGGCGAGATCGTCACCTCCCTGACGGGCGATTTCGACGTGCGTGTGCTGCTTGTCCTTCCCGACATAAGTGTTTCGACAAAAAAGGTTTACGAAAACTACGCTCACGACCACAGACGGTATCTGACGCTGCACCGACAGATAAAAAGCCGTATCGAAAAAGACAATAATGTTGATTTTGCGGCGGGCCTGTGCGTAAATATGCTCGCTGGAAGCTGCCTTGAGCTTGTGCCGGCGCTGGGCGAACTCAAGACGCTCTTGGAATCGCGGGGCACAGGTTCTCTCTGCCTCAGCGGCAGTGGCTCCGCTATGTTTTGCCTCTTGGAGAGCACCGATGAAGCCACAGCTGACATACCTACCCACCTGGCCGGTGACCCTCTCAACTATCACTGCGTACTCGTTCGCAACAATCGATGGTGAACTGTCAGGAGAGGCAACATGGAAATCACCGAGGTTCGATGCAAGCTGGTCAGCAACAAGGACGACCGACTGAAGGCTTTTTGTTGCATCACCCTGGACCACGAATTCGTCGTCCGCGACATCAAGATCATCGAAGGCGCTAGCGGTCTGTTCGTGGCCATGCCGTCGCGGAAGATGAGCGATCACTGCGAGAAATGCGGGGGTAAGAACCACCTGAAAGCGAAGTTCTGCAACAATTGCGGAGCACGTCTGACCGAGAGCCGGGCGAGGCGCAACCCCAGGAACCCGGTAAAACTCCACGCGGACATCGCCCATCCCATCCATGTCGATTGCCGCAAGAGGATTCAGGACAGCGTCGTCAGCGGCTATCACGAGGAGGTGGAAAGGTCCAAGTTGCCCGGCTATAAACCCGTCGACCTCGATGAATCGGACGATGAGGTGCCCGAGATTATATGACCTTCGGGGCTCTCGGGATGCACCTGTGCCGGCGCCGAGAGAACAAAGGCAGCCTCCTCGTTCAGGCAGGATGGCCGACCGCCGGGGCGAGCCGACATCGCTAGGCCGTCAGATTCTCCAGGACTCGATCTATAGCCGTGTCGAGCCCCTCATCCAGGTCGTAATCGCCCGTTGTCAGCCGTTTGCGCACGTCCAGCACCTTTTGCTGACGCACTTCCGGCAATGAGGCAATACGCCGCAGTACGCGTCCCATAGGTGTGTGGTGAATGTTCTCGAGGATCTGTTCCATCATCGCGTCATCGATACCGGGCAATGCCTCATCGGCAATGCTGTCTGGCCAGTTCCGGCCGTCCAGGGGGGTGTCACACAGATGATCCGGCATCACAATACCTTGCACCAGCGGCCCGGACGGGAGTCTCCTGTTTCCCGCCTTTGGGCCTAAGCCACTATATCTTGTATGCCCCCAAAATCCGTTTCGAGGTCTGAACCGTTCCTACAGTGCTGTTATCGACTCCCGATGCCAAAAAACTTTAGGGAAGTTGCTTTTTTAAATAAGCCATTTATTCTCAATGACTTATGAAAAAAAGAGGCATAAAACACCCTCTCCCAGTGCTGAAAAAACGCACAAATCTCCCGCCTTTGGAAAGGGCAGGTAGGGATATCACATAAGATATGGGCCGTTTGGGGGAAATGGGGGGTATACTACATATAGTGATAGCCGGGATTCCGGGCAATGTCAGACGGGGAGAAATGGCTAAGGCGGGAGCCCCCGGCTAATCTGATAAGAAGTATTTGAAGTCCAGGTCGGCCTTCCAGCCATCCTTGAGGCCCTTGCTCTTGGTCAGCTTGACGCTGGTGCATTTGAGGTCGCTCCAGCGGGTTTCCATAGTGGCGAGGAACTTGGCGGTCTGCACGATGCTGACGTCGTCGAGGATAACCTTGGCGGACTGGCTCTTGCGTCCGCCGCTCTTGATGATCATGCCGGAACTGAGCTTGTACTTGTTGGCGGTGATGCCATGGCTGCTGGCGACCTTCTCGACGGCACTGGCATAGTCGAAATCGCCGCCGGCGGTGGTCTGCTTGTAGTCGAGCCTGTCGGGGTCGATTTCCAGTATCTGGAGGATGACCTTCTCAGCCTTTCGGTAGTCTTCCCGCTCGGCGTCGAAACTCTTGGCGGCGCGCGGCAAATAGACGGTGCCGACCAGCAGCGGCCACAGGGCCAGCACGGCCGCGCCGGCGACGAAGTAGAATGTTTTGTTTCGGTACAAATCTCTCATCACAAGCCTTCCACCTATTCGGCCGGTTGGAGCGTAATCGCGAAACTGTCGCGGTTGCCTTTGGACCCCATCCGCTGGGTGCCAATCACCAGGCCGCTCTTCTTGATCTCTTCAAAGAACGCCAGCGTATGGCGGTTGTTGTTGGCGGCCGTATCGCCCGATACGCTCATGGTGCGCTCGGTAATCGTAATCGCGTCGACGTTCAATTCGGTTGTCTTGGCGCAGCGGTTGATCGCGTCCAGCAGGCTGGTTAGCTTACCTCCGGCCGAGCCCTTGTCGCTAAACCCGGCACTGAGCTTGCGGGCCTCGGTCAGGGCGCTGTCGAGTTGCTTGAGAGGGCTGCGTCCACGGCTGGGCTTCTTGCCGTACATCACGTCGGCGAAGTTGGTCTCCAGGCGGCCCTTCAACTGGCCGCGGTAGCTGTTCATGCGGAACAGTTGCGCCGTGAAATACAATCCCACCGCCACCAGCAGGACGGCGACGGAGATACTGAGGAACTTGAGCGACTTCTCCAGCCGGCGACGGCGGCCCAGGTAGGGCATGAAGTCCCTGCGGAAGTCCACCGGCTCGACCTTTTGCGACAGGCCCAATCCCGCGCCACAGGCGATGGAGAAAGCCACGGCGTCCTCGCATTGCTGCGAGACGTCCCATCCGCCGGCGGCGGCATTGACGTCGAACTCGCCGGTCTCGATTCCGGTGCGTTGCCCGAGCAGGCCGCTATCCACCTGCCGGGCGGCGTCGTAGACACAGATGCGGGTGATCGGATCGGTCGTTTCCACCATAGCGGTCGTCACGACGACCTCGCGGCCGAGCAGTTCCTGGCGGTTCTGTCGGCCGCCGATGAGGAAGGTACGGCCGGGTGTCTGTGCCTTGGGTTTGCCGTTGGAGGAGGTGGAAAAGACCAGATAGCCGCTCGTGCGCCCCAACATGCCGAAGAGGGTTCGCGGCTCGCTGTCGCCGGCGGCACGCCCGTCCGTTACGAAGCGCGCCAGACAGCGGACGTCCGGCTCCACGCTGACGGGGTCCATCCCGTGGCCGGCGAACGCGGCGACGATCTGTCGCAGCGTTTCCTGTTTGGCGGTGAAGACGCACACCTGCGAACCCCGCTCGGAACTCGATAGGACCTCGTAGGCCAGGGCCACGTCGGAGATATCCGTGGCCAGGGTCTCTTCGGTGTCGAAGCGGATGGTCGAGCCGATCTGGCGGATATCGGCGAATTCACTGTGCACCCTGTGTTGCATGAACATCGAACAGTCGACGGCCAGCGCCGTTTCGGCGAACACCCAGCCCCGCTGGGCGCAGCCCTGGGCGACCATCGACGCCAGGGCCGGGTAGCCCGCGTCGTCGCGGCCGGCGGTCGAGACGCTGAAGCAGCCCAGCACCTGCGAACCGCTTTCGCCGCCGAGGCACACCGCGGTGGCCTGGTCCCTGCTCACATAGACGCCGAGATAGTTCTGAACTTCCACGTATAGGGCTCCGAGAATCCGGCTCAACTGTTGACGACGGCAATCCGTTTGACGGTCTTTCCATCCTTGCTGATGGCTATGGTCGAATGGGCCTTGGCGGTTCCGCAGACGGCCTTGACATGAATCGTAAATATCGTGCTTCTAAACGCGATGTACTTCTCACAGGCCTGAATCGAGACCTGAAATCTGAACAAATCGCCGGTGAGGTCCTGCATGTCCTTGAAAGGCTGGGCGCGCCGGCGCTCGATGATGGCCTGGGCGATCTGTGGTCCGTCGCCGCCAAAGACAAACAGCGCCTCGAGCACATGGCGCGGGGCCGTGTTGATGTTGACCTGCCGCGTGCCCCAGACACTCAGATACTTCATGGGCGATTCGGCGCGCATGAGGCTCTCGACCTGGTCGCGGCCGAAACGCGTGGGCCGGGCGAGGATATCGCGGTCGAACAGCGCGCTGTTGAGCAATTTGCCGAAGTCGGAACACTGGCGATCGATCTGTTCGCCGATAGAGACCGTCTTCTTGAGCGTGCGGGTCTGCGC
>DSDB01000136.1 GCA_011057845.1 Phycisphaerales bacterium
TCAAACGGACGCATCACACGCCATCCAGACGGCGGCGGCCAAAGGCGCCGTCAGTCAGAGTCTGAGCTCCGCGGCTCGTCGTAACTGGCCTCGCTCGGCCGACAAAGATGTCGTCAACCGGGGGCAGAAGGCGCATCTGAAGCCCAAGTCGGTTGTCGCCGAGGCCTACCGGACGATACGAACAGGCGTATTCTTCGGAATTCCCAAGGAGGAGGCCAAGACCATTCTTGTGACCTCGCCGGCCCCCGGCGACGGCAAGAGCACGCTTGTCAGCAATCTCGCCATTACGATGGCCCAGGCGGGCCAGAAGACCATCATAGTGGACGCCGACTTCCGAAAGCCGATGCAGCACAACATTTTTGAAATCGACAGCGGGAAGAAGGGGCTGGCCGACGTGTTGACCCAGGAAATCAGCCTCAAGGAAGCCATCGAGCATGGGCCGGTGCCGGGGCTGGATATTCTGCATTGCGGCATGGAGTTGCCCAACCCGTCCGAGGTTCTCAACAGCGTGCTGTTCGGCGGCATGCTCCAGGAGTTGGCCCAGACCTACGACCGGGTGATTATCGACTCCCCACCGGTTGGGCTCGTGGCGGACAGCCAAATCCTCGCGGCCACTTGCGATATTGTGCTACTGGTGCTGCGGGCGGAGAAATCGACGCGGCGGCACAGTCTGTACGCAAAGGACAGTCTCATGGGCGTTGGAGGCAACATCCTCGGCGTCGTCGTCAATGATGTGCCTCGCAAGCACGGACGGTACGGTTATTATTCGAGCTATGGCAGCTATGGGGGCTATGGTTATTACGGACGGCATGGCTACTACGGCCGTGCGGGCAATCGCGAAGACGACGAAGCGTAGTCCGGCTGGGGGGGGGAGTTTCAATCCGCCATAGGACGGCAGGTGAACACGGTGTTTAACGGCAGGGAAGGCTTTTTGTGCGATAGGGCGGTTTGTGCAGCCGGGATTCTGCCGCGTGCAGGTGACGTCGCTGCGGCTGTGGCCGCCGTTTGGACGGGGGTGTGTGGACATATGGCTGGATGGGGGTATTCCGAGTGAGGGTTGACCGTTCACTATATTATCATACGTGGTTCGACGTGGCGATAGAGCGGTTGCTCATCGGCCTGTTGATCTTCATGCCCTTCGCATTTGGAGTCCGGAAGGCCTGGAGCGAGCAGGTTGTTATCGTCCTGTCTGGACTGATGCTGCTGTGTTTCGCCATGAAGCTGCTGGTTCATCGCTCGCAGCCGATGGCCTGGAGTTGGGCGTACCTGCCCATTGCCCTGTTTGTGGCGGTGGCCTTGTTCCAGTTGGTGCCGCTTCCGCGCCCGGTGGTGGATGTCATCTCGCCGAATACCGCCGCCGAACGCGAGATGCTCCTCGGGGATTTCCCGGACGCGGATCGGCTGCTTGCGACCATGCCGTTGAGTTTCTACCGGCATGCGACCTGGCACGATCTGCGTCTGGTGCTGTCTGTTGCGGCCGTCTTCGTCGTGGTTCTCAATGTTGTTCGCCAGGCAAGCCAGGTGCGGCGGCTGCTCAAAGTCATTGCGTTGATCGGCGGGGCGGTGGCCGTCCTGGCCCTGTTGCAGGCCCTGTTCGGCAACGGCAAGTATTACTGGTTCATCACGCCGGAGTATCCCGTGGCTATCCGCTCGGGGCCCTTTGTCAATCGCAATCACTTTGCGCAGTTCATGGCGCTGTCGGTCGGTGCGGGTCTGGCGTATCTATGTGTTCGTCTGCACGAGGCGTTCGCCGGGCGGAGGCATTCCCTGGCGGGACTGTGCGAGTATCTGGGATCGAGGGCTGCTCGTGAAGTGTGGATGCTCGTCGGCCTGATGAGCCTGGGCGTGGCGACGGTGGTCATCGCGATGTCGCGGGGAGGGACCATCAGTCTGGTGCTCTCCGGGGTCTTGACGGTCGTATTGCTGTCGTTGCGGTCGTCGCTGAAGGGGTCGGGGTGGATCATGGTGATCCTGGCGGTGGTGGCCTTCGCATGTGTGGTTTTCACGGGGCTGGACGCCATTATCGACAGATTCGCCAACCTGGGCGCCGACACCAGTTCCGAGAGCCGCATGCAGATTCTCAAGGACCTGACCGCGGCCTACGGGCGGTTTCCCGTCTTCGGAACGGGTTTGGGTACCCATGCGTTTGTGTATCCCATGTTTAAGCGGATTGATAACGTTCTGTGGTATACCCACGCGGAGAACGAGTATGCCCAGGTGCTGGAAGAGACAGGCGTTGCGGGACTTGCGGTCCTGGCGTTGTTCGGCCTGATGGTGATGTACGGCGGCTGCCGGTGCCTGAGGCGGGGGCGATTGCCGATCTGCTCGGCGGTGTACGGGCTGGGCTTTGGATTGACGGCGATCCTGATTCACAGTTTGACGGATTTCGGCCAGCACATGCCCGCCAATGCCATGCTGTCGGCCGTGTTCTGTGCCTTGGTGATCAGCCTCTCACGGCACGGCCAGGCCGAACCGGCGGTATCGCAGACCGCGCCAGCGGGCAGGGCGGGATACTTGGGGCGGTCGGCGTTTCTGGTTGTGGTTGCGGCCGTGTTTGGGGGCGCTGTCTGGGCCGCGGATTGCGCCAGGGCCGGTGAAATGCACTGGGCCGCCGCACTGACATCCGAGAATGCCCTGAGCAAGCGCGACTGGCAGGGCGATGAGGCGGAGTACTCGCAACTGATCTCCCACGCCGCCAAAGCCGTGGAGTGCGATCCCGGCAATGTTCAGTATTTACACTGGCTGACTGTCTATCGATGGCATGAGCTGGATCAGCAGGCCGGTGGACAAGGCAATCTGATCAGTTTGTCGCCCCGGCAGCGGCAGCGTCTGGAAGAGATTGTCGTCGATTTGCGACGCGCTTGCGCCATCTGCCCGGCGTATGGGCCGGCTTTTAGCGTGCTCGGCCAGATCGAACTGTTCGTCCTGGACCAGCCGGGCGGCGCCGAGAACATCCGGCGGGGCCTGCGGCTGTCGCCGTCCGATCCCGTCAGCTGCTTCGTGGCCGGGCGTCTGGACGTGCTCGATGGGGATATGGATGCGGCGGCCGTCAAGTTTCAGAAGGCCGTCAGCCTCAACAGAGGGCTGTTCAAGGATGTCGTGAACATCTTTCTGACGGACCTGAGTCGCCCGCAGTTGGCCCTGGCCGCGGCCGAGGACGACATCTGGAGACTGAACTACGTGGCTCGCCTCCTGGATGCGATGCAGTATACGGATCTGGCTACCGAAGCGCGGGCGAAGGCCAGATCGCTGCTTGACGCCAAGAAACAGGCCGATGGGGCCTCCGCCACGGAATTGGTGATGCTCGCCGAGTTCCTCAAAGGCGACGGCGAGAATGAACAGGCCGCCGAGTGTTACCGGCGGGCCCTGGCACTGGACTACGGCCAGGTGAGATGGCGACTGTCGCTGGCCGAGCTGCTGGTGAAGATGGACCGCGTCAATGAAGCCTTTGAGGAGGTCAAGACGTGCCTGCGGTTGCATCCGGGATATGTCCCGGCCCGCAAGCTCGCCCTGACGCTGGCGACGCACCCGGCGGTATTGAACTCGAAGACGGAGATTCCGTGACGCATCGCTTCCCAGTGCCTGTCCGCTGCGATTCACACAGCGTCGTCGCGTGCGGCCCGTCGGACAAGGATTGAAAACGCCGATTTCTATACAGTCTCCATGAGAACATACCTCAGTGTGTATTTCGGTTCGTTGGTTCTGGCGCTGATCGCCACGCCGATTGTGATTCGGATTGCACGCGCCCGGGGCATCCTCGACTCACCGGGTCCCCGCAAGGTTCACCGCAGACCCGTGCCGCGCATCGGAGGGTTGGCGATCTACGTCGGGATGATGGGACTGAGCGTACCTGTGCTGTTCCTGCCGAACACCATTGGGCAGAGCTTCCGGGCCATCGCTCCACAAGTGGCGGCGGTGCTGGCGGCCGCAACGATCATGCTGTTTGTGGGCCTGGCCGACGACATGTATTCGTTGCGGGCGAGGACCAAATTGACGGCTCAACTGGTGACCGCGACGCTCGTCTGCGCGGCAGGCGTGCGTATCGAGGCTGTTAGTTTCGGCAACGGTGTCGTCCTGTCGTTTGGCCCGCTGGCTTGGCCTCTGACGGTGCTCTGGATCGTGGGCATCACCAACGCGGTCAATCTCAGCGACGGACTGGATGGGCTGGCGGCGGGCATCGCGGCCATTGCCTGCGGTGTCATCGCCGTCTATGCCATGCACACCTCCAACGTGATGATGGCGGTGCTGATGCTGTCGCTGCTGGGCAGCCTGACGGGCTTTCTGTATTTCAACTTCAGCCCGGCCCGGATATTCATGGGCGATTCGGGCAGTCTGTTCCTGGGTATGATGCTCGGGGCGTCGAGTGTGCTGTGTGCGGCCAAGACAGCCACACTGGTGGGGTTGGCCCTGCCGGTCGTGGCGCTGGGTCTGCCGATCTTCGACACGTTTTTCTCGATGCTTCGGCGTTTCCTGCAACGGCGTTCGCTCTTTGCGCCGGACAAGAGTCACTTCCACCACCGGTTGCTGGCCATGGGTCTTCGACAGCGCCATGCGGTCCTGACGGCCTATGCGTTGACGCTGGCGGGCACGGGGCTGGGACTGTTCATGCTCTTCACGCAGGGGGCGCAGACCGTCGTCATCTTCGGCGGTATCCTGCTGTTGTTCGTGCTGGTCTTCCGTGCGGTCGGTTCCATCCGTTTGCGAGAGACGATCGAGGGGATTCGCCGCAACAGCGGAATCAACGCTCAGCGCAAACGGGAGTTGGCGCATTTTGAGCGGATCGAACTGCACTTCCGCCACGCCAAGGGCTTTGACCAGTGGTGGGAGGCGGTCTGCGAGGCCGCCGAGGCCCTGGATTTCGCCCGAAGCCGCATGTGCGTGCAGTCCCGCGACGGCATGCAGCGAGAGTTGCTGTGGGAGAAGACGCCGGACAATGGCCAGACGCTGGCGGACGACGTGGTGCGCTTGACAATCCCGATTCGCGATCGGCGGGGGAGCGGCCCGGCGAACCTGCAGATTGAGGTCAAGGCCAATGGATCGCTGGAGTCGGCGGGGCGGCGGCTGACGCTTTTCGGCAGGCTGGCGGGCGAGTACCCCATCGCCAACTTGCGGGATTAAGCGGCAATACGTGGGAGAAAGCAGGTTAGAATAGGGGATATATGAATGGGGCGATACCCGTGCCGCCCAGCAGGACCAGCAGGCCCAGCAGGAGCATTACGATGAGCATGGGCAGCAGCCACCACTTCTTGTTGTGCTTGAGGAACTCCCAGAACTCGCCGATAATCGAGAGTTGCTTGCCCCTGGAGAGGGCCTGGAAGTCATCGGTTGGGTCGTGGGTGGGTTTATCGGGCATTCGCGTTCTCCGTCAGAACTGCTGGAAATAGCGTTTGACCTGGGTGGTCTGCTCGTGCGGCCGCCAGTATGAGCCGCGGTCGTCGGTAAATCGGTGGTCGAGTGCGTCGCGGCCGATTAGCCGAAACACCAGGGCCAACGGCGTCAGCAGCA